>DAOTXG010000428.1:0-11487 GCA_034435515.1 Anaerolineales bacterium | reverse complement strand
CTCGCCCGTGTTCACCAGCGCGCCCGTGTAAATCTGGTCGGCGGGGAGGTCCGAGATCGTGCTGTCGCTGGTGCGTTCGAGCAGGTAGTAGCCTCCGGCGGGGATGACGCCCGTCAGCGCGATGTCCGGCGTGCCGTCCGTGCTCGCCAGCGACCAGCCCGCCAGACTTACCGCGACGCCGGTCGGGTTGTAGAGTTCGATCCACTCGTCGGTGGACGAGGCCAGCGTCCCACCCCACGCCACTTCATTGATGACCACCGTGAGCGCCAGATAGGGCGTTGCCGTCTCCGTCGGCGTCGGCGTGCTGCTCGGTGTCAGTGTTGCCGTGAGCGTCGGGGTGTCGGTGGGTGTGAGCGTGGCCGTCGGCGTGGGCGTCACGCTTGGCGTCGGCGTACTGCTCGACGTGGGCGTACCGCTCGGCGTCACTGTTGGCGTCGGCGTCGGAGTGTTAGTAGGCGGGAGTGTTGCCGTCGGCGTCTCCGTCTCGGTCAGCGTGGGCGTCATACTTGGCGTCAGCGTTGGAGTATCGGTGGCCGTAACTGTCGCCGTCGGTGTTTCTGTCTCAGTTGGCGAAGGAGTCACACTGGGTGTCGGGGTATCGGTAGGTGCGACCGTCGCCGTCGGCGTTTCTGTCTCAGCCGGGGTGGGCGTGCTGCTCGGTGTAAGAGTTGGCGTGGGCGTCACGGTATCGGTAGGTGTGGCTGTGGCCGTCGGCGTCTCCGTCTCGGTCGGCGTCGGCGTCGAAGTATCGGCGAGCGTAGGCGTCATCGTCGGCGTCTCGGACGGCAAGGGGGTCGCGGTCGGCGTTGGCGTGCCAGCGTCAGTCGCCGTTGGGGTAGGCGTTTCCGGTGGGACCGTGTAGTAGACGGCGACGGGAATCCAATCAAGCGAGAGACTGCACCCGGCGGCTAACCCCGAGGTTTGGATGCGGAGGGCAAAAGCCGTGTTGATCTCCGCCGGCGTCCACGCGCGCCCCCACGTATCGGTTGGCCCGCCGACGATCAACCCACCCTCTGGGTCGCCGCTGGCCCCCAGCGCGCCGGTGTTGAGGCTGGTCGTGTACGATACGTCGTTATCCCAGCTCAAACTGATGTCCAGCGAGAGAGCGCAAGTTCCTGCCGAGCG
Source organism: Anaerolineales bacterium (assembly GCA_034435515.1). Classification (GTDB taxonomy): domain Bacteria; phylum Chloroflexota; class Anaerolineae; order Anaerolineales; family UBA6663; genus DATDRS01. The sequence goes on along the minus strand of DAOTXG010000428.1, from coordinate 10,362 downwards.
CCAGGCATCCACCCTGACTTCGAGGCCGTCAATCGTCGCCTCGTCTGGAATCGAAAAAGCATATCCACGATAACGTTGGTTGGTATCTGCTCCGCCGCGCGTGGCGACGTCGGCGTCGTTGAAGAACGCATTTGAGGCAAAGACAAAGCCGGCGTTGATGGCCACTGAAGGATTAACCCACGCCGTATCATCCAACAGTGTCAGTGGCGGCGTGGCCGAGGGCGTTTCTGGCGGTATCGGCGAGGATGCTTCCGGCGGAATGGGCGGCAGACCGACGGCAATGATCGGCGGCGGCGCGGGCGCCGGCGTGACAACCGGAGTCACAGCCAGGGTGGCAGTCGGAACAGGCGTCGGCGTGTCAGTTGACGTTGGGCCTGGGAGATCGGTGAGAGGGGGTGTCGTCAGCGGCGTCTCAGAAGGCAGGACGAGAGGTGTAGGCGTCTCCGTCCCCGTTGAAACGCTCGTCGCCGTAGAGGTCGGCGATTCAGGCGTAGGCGTCTGCCCGGCTGACTCGCTCGTCGCCGTCGCCATGCCCGTCACTGCCGCAGTCGGAGGGTCAGGCATTGGGGTATCGGCGGGGGTTCCAGTGGCTGCCTCGGTCACTGTGGGCAGCATCGTCTCTGGCGGGGTGAGTGTTTCAGCCGACGGCGTTGTGTCAACCGGGGTCGCCGTGTCATGCGCGACATTGGATGGCGTTTCGGTGGGCAGGGACGTCGGCGCTTCGGTCGGTCCTGGCGATGGCCCGGCTGTCGGAGCCTCCGTGTTGAGAGGGACGGCGGTCGGGTTGGGTTCAACCGTGGGCGTGGGCGAGTCCGCCGACACAGGGAGGCTGGCGGCGCCAAATAAAAACCCCCCCACCAGCGCTATGATCAGCGCCAGCGCAGCGGTTCGACTGATGAATTGGCGGGCGGGAGATAACCCGCAAGGGTGATGCAACGCACAATCCCCCGAGTATGAAATCGGTTAGAAAGAGCATACTCCAATCCGGCGGAATAGTAAATAGCCCATCTGCGGAAATTATTCACAAGCCCGCCGCCAGAGAGCGTCCTCAAACACTCCCCAACCATGTCCCTTTGGCTTCGCTCAGGACAGGCCCCGCGGTTGGGCGTGCTTCGCGAAGGACGCGGGCGGAGAGCACTATTTCCAGATAAAGTCTGGTATATAATTGCTGTCTCAGGAAAAGGTTATGATCCCACGCCAGACCGTCAATCAGCTCGTCCTCGTCACCGTCGCCGGAGAGCAGCTGGGCGACCTGACTGAGCATTTGAAGCAGGCCGGCTTCTACTTCACGCAGGTAGATCGCGGCGGCCTCTTTCAAGAAATTCCCGTCTCCTTGCTGATCGGCCTCGACCGCGCCAGCCTGCCGCGGCTGCTGGCCGTGGTGCGTGAAACCTGCCGCACCCGGCGGCGCTTTATCCCCACCCAGGCCGAGGTGCCGTGGCTCGAAGGCGTGGGAATGGTGATTGAGGCCGAGGTGGGCGGCGCGACGATTTACGCGCTCGACGTCGAGCGCTTCGAGCAACTATAAAGCCTATGAAACTGATTATCGCCATCGTGCGTGACACAGACGACAGTCCCGTCGTCGAGCGGTTGACGAGCCAGGGCCACCGGGTAACGCGTGTGGCCAGCACGGGCGGCTTCCTGCGGCGCGGAAACGTGACGCTGCTGATCGGGACGGAAGCGGAGCACGTGCAGCCGGTGATTGACCTCTTGCGGGAAACCTGCTCTCCCCCGGACCCCGGCCAGCACCGCGCGACCGTGTTTGTCGTTGATGCCTCCCACTTCGAGCAAATCTGAGACGCCGGCCCCTGCCGGGCCAGTCGAATCTCCTTCCCCTGTCGCCATCCACGTCGCCCGTTCGCCGGCCTCAGTGTGGTGGCTGCACTGGCGGCGGCGCGCCACCCGGTTCATGGCCGGGGGCCGCTGGACCGACCGCGTTACACCCCACATCCGGCACAACCTGCGCTGGTTCTGGCTCGACGGCGTCTTCGCGCAGGTCGTCGAAGCCATCACCCTGGCCTATCTCTCGCTGTACGTGCTTTCGCTGGGCGCCACGCGCTCGCAGATTGGCTGGATGAGCGCGCTGGCCAGCCTGAGCGCCGCGCTCATGCTGCTGCCGGGCGCGGCGCTGGCCGGACGACTGGGCAGTCGCAAGCCGGTGGTCCTGTTGAGCGGGGGCGGGATTGCGCGCGCCGCCTTGTTGTCCTTAGCCCTCGCGCCGCTGGCCGCCCAGGGGCCGGCGGTCGTCTCCCTCGCGATTGGGCTGGCCGTCGTCCGCGAGGCGTTCGCCAATCTGGGCCTGCCCGCCTGGGTCTCCCTCACCGCCGACATCGTGCCGCTGAAGTGGCGCGGCCGTTACTTCGGCTCGCGCAACTTTGCCATGGGGCTGATGGGCATGGCGACCACGCTCGTGGTCGGACAATTGATCACGCAGGCGGGCAGCCCTCTTGGCTATCAACTCACTTTTGGCCTGGCGTTCGCCACCGGGCTGGCCTCGACCTTCAGTTTCTCGCGCCTGCGCGAACCGCCTGCCCCGCCTCTCTCCTTCCCGACCACGCCGGCGCCGCGCCCCTCGCTCCTCCAGCACTTCCGGGCGCACCCGGAATTTTTTATCTTCTGCGCCGTGGTCGCGCTGTGGAATTTCTCGCTCAACGTGGCCGGGCCGTTCTTCAACGTCTACGTGGTCGAAGGGCTGAACGGCGACGCGGGCGCGGTCGGCATCCTGAGTGTCGTCAGCGCCCTCTCGGGTCTGCCCGGCCAGCGCGTCTTCGGCAATCTGACCGACCGCTGGGGGCCGCGCCGGGTGCAGCTGCTCACCGGCCTGCTCATTCCCATCTTGCCGCTCGCGTGGGTGTTCGTCCGTTCGCCGTGGCACGTCATCCCCATCAATCTGGTCGCGGGTTTCTTGTGGGCCGGGTACACGCTCGCCAGTTTCAACCTCCTGCTCACGATGGCGCCCGCCGATCAGCGGCCGGCCTACACCGCGTTATACCAAATCGTGGTGCTGGCGTCACTGGGGAGCGGGGCAGCGGTCGGCGGCCTTGTCATCGCCGATTGGGGATATCAAGCCGTTTTCGTCCTGTCGGCTACAGGCCGCCTCCTCGCGGCGTTGTTGTTCGCGTGGCTGGTGCGCGGCGACCAGCCACGCAAATGAAAAGAGCGGTCTTTGCGCCGCTCAGTTGATCCTGGCGTATCCTTTGACGCCGAGTCAAGCACATTTTCTTAATCTCTCATTAGGAAAGGTGCCCAGCCGCAGATGAACATCTGCGGCTTTTTTATTTCGAGGAGTCCGGCCTGAAAACGCTGATTACTATTGTCCGGGACAGCCAGTGTAATTCGTCACTCAGCGGTTAGATGAAGTTACAGTATTTTAGGCTACTCGGACTTCAGAAGGAAGATAAATCATGTTGTCGCCGCGACGAGCGCGCGGCGCTGGATGCGTAAACTGCGCCCGACGACTGGATCACATACGTAGATGAAGACACAACCTGCTCTTAACTGGCTTAGCCCGCTGATCGGCCTGTTGGCGCTGATCGCCGCGGGCGCGGGATTGTTCTGGCAGACCGACGGCCAGCCGTACCCGTTCACATCCCACCGGGGTGAGGCCGTCCTCCTCTTTGGTCGCGGCCTGTACCGTTACGATACGGTCAGCGTCGCCGCCCAGGAACAGGCGACGGATCTGATCACCCTGCTGGTCGGCCTGCCGCTGCTGGCGGTGTCGGCCTGGATGACGCAGCGCGGATCGCTGCGCGGACGGCTCCTGCTGACCGGCACGCTGGGCTATTTCCTCTACACGTACACGTCCATGGCTTTCCTCAGCGCCTACAACCCGCTCTTCCTGGTCTACGTCGCGCTCTTTTCGCTCAGCCTGTTCGCCTTCCTCCTGAGCATGATGTCCTTCGACGTGGCCTCGCTGCCGGGACGCTTCTCGGCGCGCCTGCCTCGCCGCGGCATTGCCGGAGTCTTGTTTGGCGCGGGTGGATTTCTCCTGCTGGCCTGGCTGGGGCGCATCGCGCCGCCGCTATTGCAAAACCAGACGCCAGCCCTCGAAAACACGACCACCCTGGTCATCCAGGCCATGGACCTGGGGCTGATCGTGCCTTTAGCCTTCCTGTCCGGCGTCCTGTTGTTGCGCCGCAGCCCGTGGGGCTATTTGCTGGCTTCGGTGGCCGTGGTGAAATTCCTCACCCTGGGCGCCGCCGTGAGCGCGATGGGAATCAACCTGGCGCGGGTGGGAGCGGCCGTCAGCGCCGTCGAACTCGTCGTGTTCCCAACGCTGACCCTGGTCAACCTGGTCATGGCCGGGTTGCTGCTCAAGAATGTCGAGGCCCGGTAAGTCGTCAAATAATGCGATGAGAAGCACAAACCCCGACTTGAGACTGGCTCTTTCCATTACCAAAGCCGCCAGCCAACAGACCTACTACACGATCCGTTTTCTGGCGGACCGCGAGCTGGTCGCGGAGGCCTACCGCGCCTACGCCTACTTCCGTTGGGTGGATGACGTCCTCGATAGAGAAACCGGTTCGGACTCCCAACGACGCGCTTTTATTAATCGGCAAAAGTCAATTTTGGCGGGAGGCTATCGGGGCGAGTCGCCGCGTGACGTCAACCTCCAGGAAAAGATGCTGGTCGAGTTGATTCGAACCGACGCGGAAAAGAACAGCGGCCTGCAAACTTATCTCCGCAACATGATGGCCGTGATGACCTTCGACGTCAACCGCCGCGGCCGAGTGATTTCCCAATCCGAATTGAACGAGTACACGCGCTGGCTCGCGGGCGCGGTGACGGAAGCCCTGCATTATTTCATCGGCCACGGTTGTTACTCGCCCCACACTGAAGCGCGCTATCTGGCAGTGACCGCGGCGCACATGACGCACATGTTGCGTGATACGTTGGCCGATGTTCAGACCGGATACTTCAATATCCCGCGCGAAGTGCTGGGGGCGAATCGCATCACGCCCCAGGACGTGGGCAGCGAGGCGTATCGCGCCTGGGTGCGCAGCCGGGTCGCGTTGGCGCGAGCCTATTTCACAGCGGGCAGGGAATATCTGAATCAAGTTGAGAACCTGCGCTGCCGGCTCGCCGGCTTGGCCTATATCGCGCGCTTTGAATGGCTGTTGGATACGATTGAACGGGAAGGTTATTGCCTGCGGCCTCAATACGCCGAACGAAAAAGTTTCGGAACGGGTTTGCGAATGAGCCTGGATACGCTCTTGTCCCTCGTCAACTGGCGCGGGGTCGGCGCGCCGCCGCAAACTGTTCCCGGGCCTGGGCGTCCGTTGAGAGAGTTATGAAGTCAAAAACTGTCATCGTCATCGGTGCAGGGATCGGCGGAATTGTCGCCGCCATCCATCTGGCCCGGCGTGGGTTGAAAGTCATCGTCGTGGAGAAAAATTCGCGCGCGGGCGGGCGCTGTGATCGTTTGAGTCGCGACGGCCATCACTTTGACACGGGCCCCACCTTGCTCGTCATGCCCTTGCTGTATGAAGCGGAATTTGACGCGCTCGGAACGCCCCTGCGCGCCGTGTTGGATTTACAGCGCGTTGATCCAACCTACCATCTCGTCTTCGACGACGGCAGCCAACTCGCGCTGACCTCGGATATGAAAGCCTTGCAGGAACAGCTCGAAACGTTTGAGCCGGGAAGCTTTCAAGGTCTCTTGCGTTACATGAACGAGGGCCATCGCCACTACCATTTGGGTATTGAGAAACTGGTCAAGCGTGATTTCCGCAAAGCCTCTGAGTTCTTCACCTTCGACAACCTGCCTCTTCTTTATCAACTCAAGCCGTTTGTGAATCATTATCGCAACATGTCGGCTTACTTCGACGACCCGCGTCTGAAGGCGGCTTTCACGTTTCAGGACGTGTACATGGGGCTGAGTCCGTTTGAAGCGCCCGCCACCTTCTCCATGATGCCCTACACCGAACTGGCACATGGCGTATGGTATCCGCGAGGCGGCATGTATCGTGTGGTCGAAGCGCTCCTGTGGCTGGCGCGCGAGGCGGGCGTGGAATTTGCTTTCAATTCACCCGTCGAACGGATTGAGGTGAAGGCGGATCGTGCGCGCGGCGTTATTCTCTCCAATGGCCAGAGGCTTGACTCAGAGGCCGTTCTTGCCAACGCCGACCTGCCCTACGTCTATCAGGATTTATTACCCGACCAGCAACTGGCCAACCAGTTGAGTCGCAAGCGCTTCTCCTGCTCCGTCATCAGTTTCTTTTGGGGCCTGGATAAGCCATACGAGACGCTCGGACCGCACACGCTCTTCCTCGCCCACGACTATCGCGAAAACTTCGAGCGCATCAATCGGGATCGGGGCTTGCCCAGCAATCCCAGCCTTTACGTCCACGCCCCGGCGCGGCTCGACCCCGCCCTGTCCCCGCCAGGGCAGGACACCTTGATTGCGATCGTTCCCGTGGGTCATTTAAGCGAGAACGGAGAGCAGGAGTGGGGGAAAATGCGAGATGAGGCGCGTCAGCACGTGTTCCGTCGCCTGGCGTCTTTGGGAATCGCCGATCTCGAATCACACATTAAATTCGAGACTACGTTCACGCCGCTCTCCTGGCGCAAGCGTTACAATCTGATGAAAGGCGCCACACATGGACTGTGCCATAACCTGACGCAACTGGCTTTCTTCCGCCCGCGTAACCGGCATCCGCGCTACCATAACCTGTATTTCACCGGCGCAAGCACCCATCCCGGCACAGGGATGCCCACGGCCATGGTCTCAGGCCGTTTGTCCGCTCAAAGAATCATCGAGGACTTTCAGACTCAGGATTGAAAAACACAAATCAACATTTTGGCGCGCACATAGGGCGCACACGAAAGGAGTTCTCATGTCCCAGCTGGATACTCTCGTCCAAGACTTCCTCGCGCAAAAGAAGATTGCCGTCGTCGGCGTATCCGATCAGCGCGAGACGGGCTGCAACTTAGCCTATAAGAAATTCAAGGAGAATGGCTACCAGGTCTACGCGGTGAATCCGCGCCTTGCCGCTTTTGATGGCGCGCCGTGCTACCCTGATCTCAAATCCATCCCCGAAAAGCCGGAGGCGGTCTTCATTCTTACCAGCCCGAAAGTAACCGAGCAAATTGTCCGGCAATGCGTCGACCTCGGCGTCAAGCACGTCTGGATGCACTGCTTGATGGGGACCAAGCCTAGTCTGGCGGCGAGCCTGACCAGCGTCTCCCAGGAGGCAGTCCGGTTGTGCCGCGAGAACGGGATCGCGGTGATTCCGGGCGCCTGCCCGAATCAATTCCTGAGGCCGGACTTCGGTCATGCGCTGATGCGGGTCATGTGGCGCACGCTTGGTTTTCATAGTGTCAACTAGAGAGAGAACGAGGCATCAATGAACAACAAAATCCTGGTAACATATTCCAGCCGGACGGGCTGGACCGTTGGCGTAGCCGAAGCCATTGGTCAGACCCTGGCAGCAAACGGCGCGCAAGTCGAGGTGCTTCCCATGCGGGATGTAAAAGACCTGTCTGCCTATCGCGCGATAGTCGCGGGAAGCGCCATCAACGGCGGCGAATGGCTGCCCGAAGCCATGCAATTCGTGCGCGGGCATCAGGATGAATTGAGGCGCAAGCCCTTCGCCGCGTTTCTCGTGTGCATGACCTTGTCCATGCGAAACGGCGAACGATACCGCACTCACGTCTCAACCTGGCTGAATCCCGTGCGCGCGTTGGCGCGTCCCATAAGCGAGGGTCTCTTTGCGGGCGGGCTGGACATCCGCAAAATCCCCTCGTTTGGCGACAGGCTGAAATTCCGCCTGAGCGTCATGTTCGGCGTCTGGAAAGAAGGCGATCACCGGGATTGGGCCGCCATCCGCGCCTGGGCCGCGCAGCTGAAGCCTCTTCTGTCAGCCTGACGTCCGGAGAGAACAATGTGAACGAGACAGCCATCCAAGTTCAAGGCCTCCGCCGCAGCTTTGGCGACATCCAGGCCGTGCGGGGCGTGAGTTTTGACGTCCAGGTGGGCGAAATCTTCAGCCTGCTCGGCCCGAACGGCGCGGGCAAGACCACGACGATCTCGATGCTCTCCACGCTGCTGCGCCCCGACGCGGGCGACGCTTTGATCATGGGCCACTCCATCCTCCGCGACCCGATGGCCGTCAAGGCCGTCTTGGGCGTGGTGCCGCAGGAAATCGCGCTGTACGAAGACCTCTCGGCGCGCGAGAACCTGACCTTCTGGGGAAAGATGTACGGTCTGCGCGGCCCCGCCCTGCGCCAACGGATTGACGAGGTCTTGAACGTCATCGGCCTGAGCGACCGCGCCCACGGACGCGTCGGCCAGTTCTCCGGCGGGATGAAGCGCCGGGTCAACATCGGCGTGGCGCTCCTGCACCAGCCGCAGGTCATCTACATGGACGAGCCGACGGTGGGCATTGACCCGCAATCGCGGCGCAGCATTTTAGAGGGCGTCGTCGCCCTGAAAAATCAGGGGATGACCGTGCTTTACACCACTCACTACATGGAAGAGGCGCAGGAACTTTCCGACCACATTGCCATCATGGATCACGGCCTGCTCATTGCCTGCGGCACGCGCGAAGAACTGGTGAAACTCGTCGGCCAGCAGACGCGCATTGATTTGACTCTGAGCGTGGAAGCGGGCCGCGTGCTGGAAGCGTGGCAGGCGGTCGAGGGCGTCGCGCGCATTTCGGCGGAGGCTGACCGCGTGACGGTGCTGGTCGAAGACAGCAATCTGGCCTTGCCGCATCTGTTCGAGTCCGCCACGCGCCTCTCCGCCCGCATCACCTCGGTGGACATTCGAGAGCCGAACCTGGAAGCGGTGTTCCTGCACCTCACCGGCCGGGCATTGCGCGATTAATTTGTTCGCTCCTGGCGACTGCTCAGGCCGAATGCTGGAGAACGCCGATTTTACTTAAATCATCAGCGAAAATCAGCCTGATCAGCGTTACACTTGCACCTGTGCGCAAGTGCAGGTGTCAGCGTTCAGGAACTGCCCGTGAAGATCCTCGACATCGCCCTCAAAGACATGACCCGCTCCTTCCGGAGCGCGTTTGCCGTGGTGTTCATGTTCGGCCTCCCGCTCCTGGTGACGGGCATGTTCTATTTCATGTTCGGCAACATCGCCAGCGGCGGCGAGTTCAACCTGCCGGTGACGAAAGTCGTCGTCGCCAACCTGGACGAAGGCGGCCCGAGATTTCAGGTCAGCGCGAAGAACATCCCCGGCGGCGCGGAGGCCGACACGCTGGGCGAATTGGTCGTCGGCATCCTGCAAAGCCAGGCGCTGGCGGATTTGATCGCGGTCTCGCCGGCCGCCGGCGAAGAATCCGCCCGCGCCGCGGTTGACAAACAAACGGCTCAGGTCGCCATCATCATCCCGGCCGATTTCTCCCGACAGTTCGCCGATCCGGACGGGCAGGCCGTCATCGAGTTTTATCAGGACCCAACGCTGACCCTCGGGCCGGGCATCATCCGCTCAATCCTTAACCGGTTCATGGATGGAATGGCCGGCGTCAAAATCGCCGTGGACGTTGCGCGAGAGGGGGCCGGGCTAACCGATTACGCCCTGGTCGGGCAAGTCGTCGAGCAGTATCTGGACCTCTCGCTGGTGCAGACTGAAGACCTCGCCGCCGCCTTGCTCGACGTGCGCGCCCCGGCGGCTGCGTCTCAAAGCGACGAGGGTGAAAGCCCCAACCTCCTGCTCCGCATCGTCGGCCCCATCATGGGGGGGATGATGGTTTTCTACGCCTTCTTCACCGGCGCCTCCACCGCCCAAAGCATTGTGAAGGAAGAAGAAGAGCGCACCCTGCCGCGCCTGTTTACCACGCCCACCCCGCAGGCCGCCATCCTGAGCGGCAAGTTCCTGGCCGTCTTCCTGACCGTGCTGACGCAGGTGATCGTGCTGATCGTCGCCGCGCGGCTGATCTTCGGCGTCCGGTGGGGCGCGTTCCTCCCGGCGGCGCTAACGGCGCTGGGCCTCGTGTGCGCCGCCTCGTCTTTCGGCATCTTCGTCAACTCGCTGCTCAAAGACACCAAACAGGGCGGCGTGGTCTTCGGCGGCGTGCTGACCCTGACGGGTATGCTCGGCATGATCCGCATCTTTGCCGCGAACTCGCCCAACGCGGCGAAACTGGCCGACACCGTCTCCCTGCTCGTGCCTCAGGGCTGGGCCGTGCGCGGCCTGCTTCAGGCGATGAACGGGTCGCCCGTCAGCGAGGCGGCCCTGACGGCGCTGGCGCTGCTCGCGTGGAGCGCGGCCTTTTTCGCCATTGGCGTCTGGCGCTTCAATCGGCGGTACACATGAAATACGCTCTGCACGAAGCTGCCCTCCAGCGGCTCGAGCCAGTCCACGCCGGTGGACTTGGCTTTGTGTTGCCGCGATTTTCCCGCGACCCC
>DAOTXG010000427.1:0-20102 GCA_034435515.1 Anaerolineales bacterium | reverse complement strand
TCGGTGGACCGCCTGAACGAGCAGACCGAGCGGGCTAAAGGGGGCGGCGGGGGCGCGGCCGAGGGCTTCGACGAAGTGCGGAGCCAGTTCCTCGACACCGCCTTCTGGAAGGCCGACCTGGTCACCGACCAGAACGGCCAGGCCTCGTTCACCGTGACCCTGCCGGACAACCTCACCACCTGGCGGCTCGACGCGCGCGGCGTCAGCGCCGAGACGCTCGTCGGCCAGAACACAACCGACATCGTGGCGACTAAAGACCTGCTCATCCGGCCGGTCACGCCGCGCTTCTTCGTCGTCGGCGACCAGTCGCGGCTGGCGGCGGTCGTCAATAACAACACCGCGCAGGACATCCAGGCGACGGTGACGCTCGACGCGCAGGGCGTGACGCTGAACTCGCCCGCCGCGCAGCCCGTCGTCGTGAAGGCGAACGACCGCGCCGAGGTGACGTGGGACGTGACGGTGGCGGAGGTCTCGACCGTCGACCTGACCTTCGCCGTCGAAGGCGGCGGTTTGCGCGACGCTTCGAAACCCACGCTGGGGGTCCCGCCCGACCAGACGCTGCCCGTCTACAGATACTCCGCGCCCGAGACTGTTGGCACGGCGGGGCAGCTCGACAGCGCGAACTCGGCGCTCGAAGCCATCAGCCTCCCGCGCCGCTTCGACGTGACCCAGGGTGACCTGAGCATTCAGCTCGACCCATCGCTCGCCGCAGCGACGACGGGCGGGTTGACCTTCCTCGAACATTACCCTTACGAATGCACCGAGCAGACCGTCTCGCGCTTCCTGCCAAACGTGCTCACCTACCGCGCGTTGAAGGAACTCAACCTCGTCGAACCGGGGCTGGAAGCCAGGCTGACCGGGTTGGTGAATCAGGGGTTGCAGCGGCTCTACGCCCAACAGCACGTGGACGGTGGGTGGGGCTGGTGGACGACCGACGAGTCCAGCCCGTACGTCAGCGCGTACGTGGTCTTTGGGCTGGTCAAAGCCAGGCAGTCGGGTTTTGGGGTGAGCGAGAACGTGCTGAACAGCGGCATTTCGTTCCTGCAAGGCCAGATCATCCGGGGCGGCGCTGGCCGCGGCAAGTTGAGCGCTGGCATAGGGATGCCGCTGCCACGCGCCCGGCCGAACTCCGACTACAACCGCCAGGCGTTCATCCTTTACACCCTGGCCGAGGCCGGGCAGGGCGACACCAGCGCCACGGTGCTCCTCTTCGAAGACCGTGAGCAGTTGAGCACGTATGGCCGGGCCTACCTCGCCCTGGCACTCCACCTGCTCGACCCCGACGACGAACGCCTCCAGACGTTGCTCTCCGACATCAACAACGCCGTCATCCTTTCGGCTACCGGCGCGCACTGGGAGGAGGAAACGCACGACTGGTGGAACATGAACACCGACACGCGCTCGACGGCCATCGTCCTCGACGCGTTGGCGCTGCTCGACCCGCAGAACCAGTTCATCCCGAACGTGGTGCGCTGGCTGATGATCGCGCGCAAGGCGCAGACCTGGGAGACCACGCAGGAGACCGCCTGGGCGCTCATCGGCCTGACTGACTGGATGAGAGTAAGCGGCGAGCTCAAGGGCAATTACGACTACGACGTGAGCCTGAACGGGAACCTGCTCGAGTTTGGCAAGGTCTCCCCCGACAACCTGCGCGACCCGATCTCGCTCAAAATCGCCGTCGCTGACCTGCTCAAGGACCAGGCCAACCGGCTGATCATCAACCGGGGTGGAGGCGACGGGCGGTTGTACTACACCGCGCACCTCAACGTGTACTTCCCGGTGGAGGACGTGAAGGCGCTCAGCCGGGGCGTCGTCGTCGCGCGCGAGTACACGCTTAAGAGCAATGACTGTGGCGGGCCGAAGCAGCCCAAGTGCCCGCCAGTGACTGAAGTGAAGGCCGGGCAGGACGTTCAAGTCAAAGTCACGCTCATCGCGCCGAATGACCTGTACTACGTCGTCCTCGAAGACCCTATCCCCGCCGGGACCGAGCCAGTGGACACGAGCCTGCTGACCACCTCGGCGGTGGGCCAGCCGCCCGCCCTCAACTACGCCGACCCGCTCTACTATGGCTGGGGCTGGTGGTGGTTCTCGAACACCGACCTGCGCGACGAGAAGGTAGTGCTGTTCGCCACCTATCTCGCGAAGGGCACTTACGAGTATACTTACACCCTGCACGCCTCGCGCCCCGGCGTGTACAAGGTGATTCCGACGCAAGCCAGCGAGTTTTACTTCCCCGAAGTGTTCGGGAGGGGAGATGGGATGATCTTTACGATAAAGCCGTAATGAGGTAACCCGCCATGGCCCTTCCACTCGCCCAGCCGCTGTCGGGGAACTACAAGTGCGATGTGTTCACCCACCGGTACATGTTTTCGGGGGAGATCACGGCGGGCGGCCCCCTCCTGCGTTACCTGCTCGACCCGGCGCGGGCGGGCGTCCGGATGATCAACGTCACGGCCACGCTGCTCGAGCCGGGCGCCTCCTCGATGAGCAGTTTTCAGCAGGACGAACTGATCATCATCAAAGAGCAGGTCGTTTTCCTGCGCTTTGACGAAACGATGCTGTCGAAAGCCGTCTCGATCACCAGCGCAGGCGAGCGGCTGCTGGTGTACACCGAGCGTTTCGTCATCCAGGGCCAGTTCCAGACCAATCCGAAGAAGGACCGGCTGCTCGATATGACCGCCGGCCCGACCGGGCACTGGGCGCAGGCCTACAACGTCTTCCTGCATCCCCTCATCCCCACGGCCAAAGCCGCCCCGGCCACGGCCAAAATGATCCTGCTCAATAAAGAAGCCATTCAGTTTTTCCATCCGGCGAAGGGGTAGCGGAGAGGCCTGTCAGCGGATACACAGCGGATTAGCGGATAACGCGTGATCAGGCCGACGCATCCGCTAATCCGCTAGTCGTCCGCTGACAGGCCCCCCTCTCGTCCATCTTGCCGAACCTGCCAAGAAAGGGCATAATGTTCGGCAGAGACAGAACAGCATGGCTTTCACGATAAGCGACTATGACGATCTGGTGCGGCTGTTGGAGGAGCACCCGGAGTGGCGAACCGATTTGCGTCGGTTGCTGCTCGCGGATGACATCCTGGAACTGCCGCGCATCGTCCGCGAACTGGCCGAGGCCCAGAAACGCACCGAGGCGCGGTTGGAAAGCCTGGAAGCAGTAGTCCGCGAGCTTGTCGAGACTCAGAAGAATGCCAACGAGCGGATGGAGCGGTTGGAGACGGTCGTTCAATATTTGGCCGAAACGCAGGCCAGGACGGAAACCGCTGTAGGAGATCTCAAGGGGTGGCTGTTGGAGGAAAAATACCGCGATCGGGCCTTTGCCTACTTTGGGCGGCTTCTGCGGAAGGCCCACGCTGTGCCGTTAGAGGAACTTACTGCTGCTGTGGAAGCCTATGAGCGGGGAGAACTCTCCCCCGAAGAATGGAACGAACTGGCCGTGCTCGACGTTTGCATTCAAGGCCGCGCCGGGAAGGGGGCCGACGCTAAAGACGTGTGGCTGGCGGTGGAGGTGTCGTGGGTGATTGACATGAACGACGTCCGCCGCGCCTATCAGCGCGCCAAACTCCTGCGCCGGCTGGGTTACAATGCCTTTCCAGCGGTCGGCGGCGATAGCATTCTCGGAGACGCGGAAAGGGATGTCAGAGCCAGCGGGGTGCTGATGCTGTTGCAGGGCCGCCTCCGCTTCGTCCCGGACGCCCTCGCCGCGCTGCTGGCCTCCGGGGACGGCGGAGGGCCTGCCAGGGAGTAACAAACCGGTCTCAAACAATGGGTGACTGAGCGATAAGAAAACCGGGAGGCCAGTTTGGCTTCCCGGTCGTTCTTTTCTGGTCTTGAGTGACCGCGGGGTCTGGGCTGGGCGACCACAAGGGTCGCCTCTACGGTTGGGCGACCGCCAGGGTCGCCCCTACGGTTTCTGGGCGACCGCCAGGGTCGCCCCTACGGGGGGTTCTTCCGATGTTGCCGCGTGAGGCTGGGTGGCCTCCATTGTCTCGGGGGGAGACGGGGTCATTTCGTCCTGCATCGTCACCTGCCCGCGCAGGAACGCCCCTTCCTCGGTCGCAAAGGCAGTCGTCGCTAAGTCGCCCCATACCCGCCCGGTGGCGAGAATCTCCACCTTCCCGGCGGTGATGTTGCCCTTGACGTGCCCGGCAATGGAGACCGCGCTCGCCCGGATTTCGGCGGTGACTTTAGCGCCCTCCGCGATCACCAGCGGGCCGCTGAGCGTGATAACGCCGTCGAAGCCTCCTTCAAGCCGCACCCCCCCCGCGCCGTTGAGCGTGCCTTTAAAGTGTATCCCCGGCCCGAGCACGCTCTCAATCTGCTTGCCGTGCCCGGCGCCGTTTTTGTGTCCGTTCCCCTGCGGGTTGTGGCCGTTCCCATTGCCGTGCGAACTATGGCCACTGCTGCCGTTCTTGTGGCCGCTGCCATTCTTGTTTGCGGTTCTGATAATCGTGAACATCGAGCCTCCACATAGGAACGCAGTACTACTCGCGTCCTACTGCGGGGGCGAAGTGTAACACATTAGGGGGGCTTGTCAAACACCTGATGAAACGTATGTTCTATGCCAAATGCTCCCTCTGCGCCAATGCTTGTTGGATCGCCTTCTGTTCCTCCGCGCTGAGCGCGCCGGAGGCGCCCCAGGCGGCCACAGGTTTGGCCGTGAAGCCGCCGCGCACGCTCGACGAGATGACGAACCCATCGCCGCGCGCGTTGGCGACCGCGAGCGCGAACGCCTGCGCGCCGGTCGGGTCGGCGTAACGCACCAGGCCGAAAAACTGAAGCGCGCGCCCGAGCGTCGCCTGCATATGCGGCGCGGCTTCGACGAGCGTCGTCACCTGCGCCCCGAGATCGGCCAGAGAGTTTGTATTCGGTTGCTCAGTGACCTCGACCTCGGGTTGAGCGCCAAAGAAGGCATTCCACGCCAGCCACGCCAGTGCGATGACGACCAACGCCGTCGTGAGCATCCAGAGGTAAAACCCGTAGGTTATCCAAAATTCAAGCATTGCCCTTGCTCCTTGTCACATCTTTCACAGAAGGCCACCCGGCCAGGCTCTCCGCCGCGCGGACGCCGCTCAGGATGGCTTGCGTGACGACCTCCGCTGCGTACGCTCCCACGATGTTCACGTCCACGCTCTTGTCCCCGGTCGCGAGCGCGAAAATCGTGTCGCCGTCGAGCATGGTGTGCGCCGGGCGGATGACTCGCGCCAGCCCGTCGTGCGCCATCTGCGCCACCTTGTTGGCTTCTTCCTTCGTAAGGCTGGCATTCGTCGCCACGACGCCAATTACGGTGCTCTCGCCGCGACGGGCAAAACGCAGCGGTCTGCCTCCCAGCGACTTCATCACTGCCAGCGTGTCGGCGTAGGGGCGACCCTGGCGGTCGCCCGAACGTGCGCCCGCGATGATTTTCCCATTTTCGACCACATCCCCGAAGGCATTGACCGCGACTATCGCCCCGACCACCGCCCCGCCGCCCAGGTCCGCGCTCGCCGTGCCGATCCCGGACTTCATCCCATACGCCGGGCCGAGGATTTTGCCGACCGTGCACCCCATCCCGGCCCCGGCGTTGCCCTCGGCGGGCCGGTCGGCGCTGGCATTCTGGCAGGCGCGGTAGCCCATTGCCGCATCCGGGCGCACGTCGGCGCGGCCGATGCCCAGGTCAAAGAGGATCGCCGCCGGGACGATGGGGACTTTGGCCACCCGCACGTCGAAGCCTATGCCACGCTCTTCGAGCCATTTCATCACGCCCGAAGCGGCATCCAGCCCGAAGGCCGAGCCGCCGGAGAGCACGACGGCGTGGACCTGCTGGACGAGGTGCATCGGGTGCAGGGCGTCTGTCTGGCGCGTGCCGGGCGCGCCCCCACGCTGATCCACGCCGCCCACCGCTCCCGGCCCGTCCGGGCCCTCGCACAGGACCACCGTGCAGCCGGTGACGGCCTCGGCATCGTAGGCGTGGCCGACCGTGATGCCCGGAACATCGGTGATAGAGTTGGTGAGTTTCGTCATGCAGTTCCCTGAGTTCCCTCAGTTCCTTTAGTTCTTGAGTTTACCTCGAAAGAGAACACATCCGGCCTCGCATAGTGACCGCTCACGTCAAGCGTCATCAGTTCTTCCGTGATTTGCGCGGGGTCAATCTCGGCCAGCACAAGCGTCTCCTCCGACCCGGCTGGCCCGGCCAGATACTGCCCATCCGGGCCGACGATGGCTGAGCCACCCGTCATCCAGGGGCGGTCGGGCGGCATTTCTTTCAGAAGCGCCAAATCTTGGGGGAGATGCGCGGGGGTTAGCACGCCCCCGCAGGCAACGACGAACGTCCGTCCCTCGAAGGCGTAACTGCGCGAGGCGACCTGGTGCATCTCGTGGACGCTGGGCCAGGCGGCGGCGTGGATAGTCTCGCGCTGGGCGTGCATGGCCTGGCGGGCGAGCGGCATCCAGTGTTCCCAGCACACCAGCCCCCCGATGCGCCCAAGCGGGGTCTCGATGACCGTGAGCGTCGAGCCGTCACCCATCCCCCACACCATCCGCTCGGTGTAGGTAGGTGTCAGTTTGCGGTGCCGGCCGATAATTTCGCCGGCGTCCGAGATATAAAGCAGGGAGTTGTAGAGCGTGCCGCCAACGCGCTCGTTCAGGCCCATGACGACGAAGACATGAGCCGCCCGCGCCGCCCGGCAGAGTTGCCCGGTAGCCGGCGAAGGGACCTCCACGCTGTTCTCGAACGTGCGGCGGAAAACAGCCTTCGTCGGCGGGTGGTTCCACAACGCCGCGCTTGGGCACAGGTCGAGCCAGACGGGGTAGCCAGGCAGCCAGGTTTCCGGGAAGACCGCCAGCCGCGCGCCCTGCCGCCCGGCTTCGGCAATCCACTTCTCGGCGAGGGCAAGCGATCCGGGGAGGTCCAGATAGGCGGGGGCGGCCTGGACAGCCGTGACGGTGAACTTCTGGGTCATGGGATGCTGTAACTTAGCAGATCGCTTATTGGGCTAACAGTTTTTCAACCCGTTCCAACACCGCCTCGGCCACCTGCGCCTTGGTCATCAGGGGCAATGGTTCCACCCCGCCGCCGGCGTCAATCAGCGTCACGCGGTTGGTGTCCACCGCGAAGCCGGCGTCTCTGGCCGAGATGTCGTTGGCGACGATGAGCGAGAGCCGCTTGCGCAGGACTTTCTCGCGCGCATTCTCGACCAGGTCCTGGCTCTCGGCGGCGAAGCCGACCACGACCTCCGGCTTGCGCGTGGCTGCACGCCGCTCCGCCACCGCCGAGAGGATGTCAATCGTCCTCTCCAGTTCCACCTGCGGCGCGGCCGTCTTCTTGATTTTCTGGCTGGCCACCTGCGCGGGGCGGAAGTCGGCGACGGCGGCGGCCATGATCAGCCCATGAGCCGCGTCGCATTCGGCGAGCACGGCCTCGGCCATCTCGGCGGTAGTGGTCACGTCCACGCGCCGCGCACCGACCGGGGTAGCGAGGGCCACCGGCCCGGCGATTAAAGTCACGTCCGCGCCCCGGTCGAGCGCGGCCTGGGCCAGGGCAAACCCCTGTTTGCCAGACGAGTGATTGGAGATGAAGCGCACCGGGTCAATCGGCTCCTGCGTGCCCCCCGCGGTGACGACGACTTTGCGCCCCCGGAACGGCCCGTTGCGCCCCAGCGCGAGCCGCACGCGCCCAAGGATTTCTTCCGGCTCGACCATGCGCCCGCGCCCGACTAACCCCGAAGCCATGCGGCCTTCCGCCGGGCCGAGGATCGTCACCCCCCGCTCGACGAGCGTCTGGAGGTTGGCCTGCGTGGCCAAGTGTGCAAACATGCCGCCGTCCATCGCCGGCGCGACG
This sequence comes from Anaerolineales bacterium, assembly GCA_034435515.1. GTDB lineage: Bacteria > Chloroflexota > Anaerolineae > Anaerolineales > UBA6663 > DATDRS01. The sequence goes on along the minus strand of DAOTXG010000427.1, from coordinate 12,278 downwards.
AGCAGCGGGCAGCGCGCCGCGAGCGCGGTCACGGTGAGCAGGTTGTCGGCGAGGCCGTGCGCCAGTTTGGCAATCGTCTCCGCCGTCGCCGGGGCGATGACGAACAAATCGGCGCGCTCGCCCAACCCGACGTGAATGACGTGCGCGTCCGCGCCCCACAGATCCACGTACGCCGGGCGGCCGGCGACGGACTGAAAGGTGAGCGGGGTGACGAACTTCGCCGCCGCCTCGGTGAGGATCACATCCACTTCGGCCCCGGCCTGCGTGAGCTTGCTGGCCAGGTCGGCGGCTTTGTAGGCCGCAATAGAGCCGGTGACGCCGAGCAGGAGGCGTTTGTGATGAAGAAGAGGAATGGGTTCGATCATAGCTTGCGGCGCTGGTGACGCAGGTTGGGCAATTTGAGCAGGGCGCGTTTAGCTGTGTCCGTCCAGAGGATTTCAATCATTTTCGGCGTCGGCGTTTGCGAAAAGCCTCGACGACCTCCTCATGGCGGGCTAGGCGTCCAGCCTGGATGTCGGCCTCGGCCTTTTCTAGCAGCGTCAGGGCCTCCGTGTCTTGCTCTTCTTCGCGGGTGGCGATTTCCCCTAATCGGCGCAGCATGTCGTTGTACTCGTCAATATCCACGAGCACCGCCACAGCCTCGCCGGCCTCGGATACCACCCACCGTGGTTCAATGCGCTTGCGTTTGGGGAGATTGCGCACAGCCATAAGATTCTGCCTCCACGAGTTTAACGACAGCCTGGTGCAGGCTGCTGCGTCTAAATCTTGCGCGCCGGGCAAACAACGCCAGCCCGGTCCGATTTTCTCTGCAATGCAAAGTTCGCAATTTGGCCTGAGCAAATAGAGCTTCGATGGCTTCCGGCCCGAAAAGAGGTTTCAAGAGACAGCCGAAGTGTTCTGGCCGGTAGGCATTTGCGTCATCCGCTCGTAGGCAGCCTGGAGTTCTTGGGCTGCCGCCGCCTGCCGCCGCAAAATGTAGTCCTGGATTAGCTTATGCTCTTCGACGTCAGTCGGCAACCGGATGTCCAACGTATAGTCGTTGTCTTGCGCAGCGCCGCTGGCGATTGTCCCCGCCAGGTCGAGGGACTGTTCCACGCCTGGCACCCGCAGGCGGAGTTGGAGGCGCAAGTTCTCCTGGAAGACAATCTCCGGTTCAAAGTAGATTTCGGAGGCGGGCAAATAGACGCCCAGGCGGGCCAGCGAAATATCTTCCAGGCGGCCGTGCACCGTCCAGTTTTGGGCGACCAACTCGACTTCCACTGGCTGATTGGGGTCGGGCCTGACCGGCAACCGGCGCTCCGGCGTGTAGGCTATCGGCCTGAAATCCGTCAGCCGGGTCAGGCCGCCCCCCACGTCAATGTCCGCCACGGTCGCCTGGACGGCGAGCGCCAGCACTTTGCTGCGGAGTTGGGTTTGTTTGTCGAGCGCCAGGCATACGGCCTGGTATTTGTGGACGTCGAAGGTCGCCGTGTTGAGATCAAAGCGCCGCAAGGAGGCGCCGTAGGAGACGGGGACGCCGCGGTAATAGTTCAGGAGTGTGATGAGCGGCTGGGTGCGGGCGATGAGTTTCAGCTCGCTGAGAATATTGTCGGGTATGTTCATGCGATGGCTCTGCCTGCCAGCGGGAAATCCCGTTTCCCCAGAACGGCGCCGACATCGCGCTAATTTTCGTCCAATCTCGCCGGGACGCAACCCCGCCCGCTTATTTCTGATTCAACTCCCAGACGATCTTCAACCCGTCCAGCGTCAACCAGGGCGCGAGGATTTCGATGACCTTCGTCTCGCGCGCGATGACCTCCGCCAGTCCCCCCGTGCCGATGACCTTCATCTTCGGCCCCAGTTCGGCGCGGAAGCGCGCGACCATGCCCTCGACCAGCCCCACGTAGCCGAAGAGCAGCCCCGATTGAATGGAGTGCACCGGGTTGCGCCCGATGGCCGCCGGGGGGCGCTGCAAATCCACTTTGGGCAGTTTGGCCGTGCGCTGAAAGAGGGCCTCGGCGGCGATGCCGATGCCGGGCGCAATCGCCCCGCCCAGATAATCGCCTTCCTCTGAGATCGCGTCGAACGTCGTCGCCGTGCCGAAGTCCACGCTGCACGCCGGGCCGCCATAGAGTGTGTGGACGGCGGCGGCGTCCACCACGCGGTCGGCGCCTACCTGCTTCGGGTCGTCGTACTTCACCCGCACGCCGGTCTTCACGCCCGCGTCCACGATGAGCGGCGCGCAGCCCACGTATTTTTCGCAAGCCTGCACAAACGTGCCGGTGAGCGGCGGGACGACCGAGGCCATCGCAACCCCGTGGATGTCCCTGACATTTACTCCGGCGTGCTGGAACAAGTTGATCAGCAGAATCCCGTATTCGTCGGGCATCCGTTGGTGGTCGGTGGCGAGCCGCCAGCGCGGGCCTAAGGTGTCTCCAGCATAAAGCCCGAGGGTAATATTAGTGTTGCCGACGTCTATTGTCAGGAGCATAGGCATATTTCGTATTCCGTATTGCGTATTGCGTAGAGTGTAGACGGAGACGAAATACGCAATACGAAATACGCAATACGTGATACGTTACGGCAAGAGAAAGTTATCGATGAGCCTCGTCTTCCCTATCCTGACCGCCAGGGACAGCAGCACGCCCTGCTCGACACGCTCTAGTTCGGCCAGGGTGTCCGGGTCGGCGGCGGAGACGTATTCCTCGCGGGCCAGGGGTTCGGCGGCAATCGTCGAGGACATGACGGCGCGGAGCATTTCGGCGTCGCGCTCGCCGGCGTCGTACCTGGCTTTAGCGGCCGAGAGGGCGTGGTAGAGCGCCGTCGCGGCCCGGCGCTCTTCGGAGTTGAGATAGACGTTCCGGCTGCTCAACGCCAGCCCGTCCGGCTCGCGCACGGTCGGGCAAACCACGATCTCGAGCGGGAAGTTCAAATCCTGCGCCATGCGCTTGATGACGACGATCTGCTGCGCGTCCTTCTGCCCGAAGTAGGCTTTGTCCGGCGTGAAGGCGTTGAACAGTTTGGCGACGACCGTGGCCACGCCGCGAAAGTGACCGGGGCGGTGTCGGCCTTCGAGCGGCGCGGCCACCTGCTCGACCGTCACCCACGTCTGGAAGCCGGGGGGATACACCACCTCCGGCGTCGGCGTCCACACCACGTTCACGCCCAGCGGTTCGAGGAGACTCAAATCGCGGTCGAGGTCGCGCGGGTACGCGGCCAGGTCTTCGTGCGGCCCGAACTGCGCGGGGTTGACGAAGACACTCACGCCTACGTGGTCGCACTCCGCCCGCGCCCGCCGGACGAGCGAAAGATGGCCTTCGTGGAGATAGCCCATCGTCGGCACGAGGCCGAAGACGCCTGTCAACGAGGCGCGAACAGTGCGGAGGTCGGAGAGGGTCGTAACAGTCTGCATACGAGAGACTCGTAAAACGTAAAGCGTAAAACGTAAGAAGATATCTTTGCGCATTACGTTTTACGTTTTACGCTTCACGTTTCACGTTTTGCGCCGACGACATGCCACACTTCCATTTCGCCTTTGCCCTTCACAGTGATTGCGCCGCGCGGCTCACAGACGAACTCGTTTTGGATGAGTTCGTAAGTCGCCCGCGTGATCTGAATTTTTCCCATCACGCCGTGCGACTCCATCCGGCTGGCGGTGTTGACCGCATCGCCCCACAGGTCGTAGATGAACTTCTTGCGTCCGATGACGCCCGCGACGACCGGCCCCGAGTTGACGCCGATGCGGAAGTTCACCCGCTGATTCCCGCAGAAGGTATGCTGGCTCACGTAGTCGCGCATCTCCAGGGCCATGCGAACCAGCACGCGCGCGTGGTCGGGGCGCGGGCGCGGCACCCCGGCGGCGACCATGTAGCTATCGCCGATGGTGCGGATCTTCTCCACCCCGTATTTCTCGACCAGCGAGTCGAAATAGGTGAAGACTTCGTTGAGCAGGTCCACCATCTCGGCCGGCGGCATGGAGGCCGAGAGGGGCGTGAAGTTCACCATGTCGGCGAAGAGGATGCTGGCGCCGTCGAAATGGTCGGCGATGGTGCGCTTTTCGTTCTTGAGGATGGCGGCGATTTCTTTCGGCAGGATGTTGAGCAGGAGGTTCTCAGACTTGGCCTGCTCCTCGCGCAAGAGACCCAGGAACAAGTTTTTCTGGCTCACAAAATAGGCCAGCAGGACGATCGCGATCGTCGAGACGCCGCCGATGTTCAGGACGAAGAAGAGCGTCACGAGCGGCGGGGACAGGGAGCGGTGGTGGCCGACATAGGATTGTAGGAAGCCGCTGAGGCTCAGGAGGCCCAGGTAAGCCAGCAGCCAATACGGGGCGCGGCGAGGCTCGTCAAACAACAGCGCGCCGATGGGGCAAATCAACGACCACAAGATGACCGCGCTGGAGTTGACAAAGCCGCCCAAACTGAGCATCAGCAGAAACGGCAGCAGCAGAATGAGCGCCAGCTGGCTGAAGCGGAAAAACTGATAGCGGCGCGTCAGGCTGAAGACGACCACGCTCAGGAGGGAAATCACGGCATAGGTGAGAGGGATCAACCCGGCCAGGAACTCGCCAAACGCAAAATACATCAACCCCCACAAGGCGCCGGCAGCGATGAACATGAACGCCCCGCCCACCAGCAGCGTCTTCCGCAAGCGCTCGTCGTCGCTGTCACTGGGGGCCGCGCCAATGCGGGCGATGAACGGCGGGAGTTTTCTGATCATGCTGCTCTCCTGGGTCACGCGTTCACCTGAACGAGGGCTTTCACCAGCCTCCACAGCGTTTCATTCACCGGCGTGGGCACGCCCCGCCTCCCCCCCTCGCGCGCCACCGCGCCGTTGATGGCCTCGATCTCGGTCGGCGCACCCCGGAGTATATCCTGAAACATGGAAGAGCGATTAATCGCCGTCTTCTGCGCGACCTCCCGCGCCCGCGCCGCCGCGTCGTCAAAGGGCAGTGGAATGGCTTTTGCCTGCGCCACCGCGGCGCACTCCCGCGCCGCGCGCTCCAGGAGCAGCGTCGCGTCGGGCCGCGCCAGCAGTTCACCATTCGGCACGCGCAAAATAGCCGTGAGTGCATTGATGCCGCAATTCACCACCAGTTTGCCCCAGACCAGGCTGTCCACCTGTGCGGTGTCAACCCGATGCGTTTCAAACCCCGCGCGCCGGAACAACCCGGCGGCCCAGTCAGGCGCGGCCAGGTGCGTGGGGCCGGCGCCGCCCGGCTTCACACGCCCTGGCCCGAGCAACGTCGCGCCCTGGGTCGTCACGCCCAGGCGCGCGCGCGGCCCCAGTTTTTCCAAATTGCCGATTCCATTTTGGAGGGTGAGAGCGATCCCGTCCGGGGCCAGCAGGGAATCCAGATAAGCCGCCACGCTTTCCGTCTGCCAGGCTTTGACGAGGACGAGGACGAGATCGGCCGGCTCGACCGGCCCCGCGCCCAGCCGGCTGGCGCGAACCTGGATCGCGGAGGCCCCCTGCGCTTCCTCTACGCCGATTCCGTGCTCCTGGATCGCGGCGACGCCCTCGGCCCACGCCCCGAGCAGCGTCACTTCGGCGACTGGGGCCAGGCGTGCGCCGAACAGGCAGGCCATGGCCCCGGTGCCCAGAATGGTCACGCGCATGGCAGGAGACGCCAGGTAAAGCGTCAAACGTAAAACGTAATGAGTAATTGAGCAATGAGTAACGTGTGAGGCGTGAAGCGTGACGTTTTACGCATTACGTTTTACGCATTGCGTTTTACGTCACACCTTCTCTGCTTCCAACGCATCCAGCAACATCCGAAACTCTTCGTCGTCAATCGGATGCGAATGCTCCGGGGCGGGGAACTGGTGCGCCTGCACGTCGGCGAGGTATTCGGCGAAGGCGCGCGCCATCTCGGCGTGGAGGTTCGCGTACTTCTTGACGAACTTGGGCGTGAACCGGTCGAACAACCCGAGCAAGTCGTGGGTGACGAGCACCTGCCCGTCGCACCCGGCGCCCGCGCCGATGCCGATGGTCGGGAGGCCGATGCGGTGGGAGATCAGTTCGGCCACGCGGTCAGGGACGGCTTCGAGGACAATCGCGTAACAGCCGGCTTCCTCGAGCTGATGAGCGTCCTCGACCAGCCGTCTGGCCGCTTCCGCCGATTTGCCCTGCGTCTTGTAGCCGCCGAGCTTGTGCACGCTCTGCGGCGTCAGGCCGAGATGACCCATCACCGGGATGCCGGCGGCGACGATGGCTTCGACGGTCGCGGCCATCTCGCGCCCGCCCTCGAGCTTGACCGCGTCCATCCCGCCCTCTTGCAAAAAGCGCCCGGCGTTGCGCACGGCTTCTTTCACGTCCACCTGGTACGACATGAACGGCATGTCGCCGATGAGGTGGGCGGTCTTCGCGCCGCGCGCCACCGCCCGGCAGTGGTGAAGCATGGCCTCCATCGTCACCGGCAGCGTGTTCTCGTAGCCGAGCACGACCATGCCGAGCGAATCGCCGACGAGGATGGCGTCCACGCCGGCGCGGTCAATCGCCAGCGCGGTCGGATAGTCGTAGGCGGTGAGCATGGTGATCGGCTCGCCGCGCGTTTTCTTCGCGCGCAGGCTGTGCGTCGTGATCTTCTTGCGGTTAGGGGTGGGGGTGGCAGACATGGCTATCTTCTCCTTTTGAGTAAGATGCCCCGGTTGGGGGTGTGAGATGAGATTGGTCACTGGCCGTCTCGGTCGCAGGCGATCCAAGCAGCCACCCCGATTATAACCCGAAAAGCCTCATCTGGACAAAACCTCCTGAAAGGCAAGGGGCTATGGAAAAAGCCTGCTTGAGGCTATAATCGCCCCCATCTCAAAGAGCCGCCTTTCAGAGGAAAACCCTCATGGCCGACCCCCGCGTCACCCGCCTCGCCCACGTCCTGGTGGACTACTCCACCAATGTCCAGCCTGGCCAGAAAGTCGGCATTTCCGGCCCGGCGCTGGCCGCGCCGCTGATCGAGGCCGTGTACGAGCGGGTCATCGAGCGCGGCGCTCATCCCGACCTGTTCCTCTCCCTGCCCGGCCTCCAAGAGATCTATATGAGCAAAGCCAACGATGCTCAACTGGAGTATATTTCGCCGGCGCTGAAGTTATTCGAAGAATACTATGACGTCCAGCTCAGTTTTATCGGCCAGGCCAACACGCGCTCGATGAGCGGCGTGGACCCGGCGCGCATGACCAAACGGCGCGCGGCGACGGCGCCGCTGACCAAGCTTTACATGGATCGCTCGGCCTCCGGCGCGCTCAAATGGGTGTTGGCGCTGTATCCGACCTACGCCCATGCCCAGGACGCCGATATGAGTTTGCGCGATTACGAGGACTTCGTCTACAACGCCTGCCACGTGAATGGCGACGACGACCCGGTCGCCCACTGGCGCAGGGTGCAGGCCGAGCAGGCCCGGCTGGTGGAATGGCTCAAGCCGCGCGATCAGGTCGTCGTGCGCGGCCCGAACGTAGATCTGACGCTCTCGATTAAAGACCGCGTGTTCGTCAACGCCGACGGGACCATAAACATGCCCGACGGCGAAATCTTCACCGGCCCGGTTGAGGACTCGGTCAATGGCTGGGTGCGATTCACCTACCCGGCGATCTACCAGGGGCGCGAGGTGGAGGGAGTGGAGATTCGCTTCGAGAACGGCAAGGCGGTGAAGGCAACGGCGAAGAAGAACGAGGAGTTTCTGAACAGCGCGCTCGACACCGACGCCGGGTCACGCTACCTGGGCGAGTTCGCCATCGGCACGAATTTCGGCATCACCCGCTTCACCCGCAACATCCTGTTTGACGAGAAGATCGGCGGGACCCTCCACATGGCGTTCGGCATAGGCTACCCGGAGACCGGCAGCCGGAACGAGTCCGGCCTGCACTGGGACATGATCTGCGACATGCGTCACGACAGCGAAATTCGGGTGGACGGGGAGTTGTTCTATCAGAACGGAGAGTTCAAAGTTTGAACCAGCAGAGTTAGAAAAATAAAACGGACGAGCCGGCCTCGTCCGTTTTATTGTCTGGCTCCTCGACCAGGACTCGAACCTGGAACCTAGCGGTTAACAGCCGCCCGCTCTGCCGATTGAGCTATCGAGGATCGTGACCAGGATTATAAAGGGCGCATCCGGGACTGTCAAGGAATTTTCGCGTGCAGGCAAAGGTTGTCAACGGTAGAGACGTTCCGGTGGAACGTCTCTGGAAGACGCCCCGCCGGGGAGACACCCCAGCGGGAAGACGCCCCAGCGGGGAGACGCCCCACCGGGGCGTCTCTACACCACGACAACCTGATATGTTTTGCGTGCACGCCGCGCTTCAGTCCCTGAGCGACGTCATCGGCACGACTTTGCCGCCGTCGTCGCCCAGTTCGGCGAAGCGGCGCTTGAGCGCGGCTTGTACGTGCGGCGGGACCATCGAGCTCACGTCGCCGCCAAGCGAGGCAATCTCGCGCACGGTCGTGCTGCTGAGGAAGGTGTGCTCCTCATTCGTGATGAGCGAGACGGTTTCGATGTCCGGCGCCAGGCGGTGGTTGGCCAGCGCCATGCGGAACTCGAACTCAAAATCGGAGAACACGCGCAGGCCGCGCACGACGACCTTCGCGCCCACTTTCCGGCAGAATTCCACCGTCAGCCCGCTGTAGCCCGTGACGCGCACGTTGGCAAGGCCGGCGAACTGCATCGTCTCTTCCACCAGCGCCATGCGCTCCTCCGGCAGGAACAGCAGCGATTTGAGCGGCTTGTCGTAGACCGCGACCAGCAACTCGTCGAACAGCGCCGCCGCGCGGCGGGCAATGTCCATGTGCCCGTAATGGATGGGGTCGAACGTGCCGGGGTAAACGGCGAGGATTTTCAACTTGGCCTCTCTGTGCGATGTAGACGCTTCGCGTGGAGAATTGGAGAATTAGAGATTGGGCCAATCTCCAATCTCCAATCTCTAATTCTCTAACTGACATCTCCCCCGCCCTCGCGCTGCGCCCAGAATTGTTCCAGGTTGCGGGCGATCATCTGGTGCTCGGGCAGGGTCAGCGCCGGGTCTTTGGCGAAGAGCACTTGCGCTTCCCGGCGGGCTTTCTCAATCGTCTTCACGTCGCTCAACTTCGCCATGCGAAAGGCGGCGAAACCCGCCTGCCGCGTGCCGAGGAAGTCGCCGGGGCCGCGCAGTTCCAAATCCTTCTCGGCCAGCACGAAACCGTCCTGCGTCGCCTCCATCGCCGCCAGCCGCTCGTCGAGGCGCGGGTTGGGGGCGTCAGAGACGAGCAGGCAGAAGGAACGATGCTCGCCGCGCCCCACGCGGCCTCGGAACTGGTGCAGCTGCGCCAGCCCGAAGCGATTCGCGCCCTCGATCAGGATGACCGCCGCGTTCGGCACGTCCACGCCCACTTCCACGACGGAAGTCGAGACGAGAATCTGAAATTCGCCCGCGCGGAACTGGGTCATCACTTCGTCTTTTTCGTCCGGCTTCATGCGCCCGTGCAATAAGCCCAGTTTCATTTCGGGGAAGACTTCTTTCTGCAAGCGCGCGTGCTCGGCGACGGCGGCCTTGGCCTCGATCTTCTCCGACTCTTCGACGAGCGGGAAGATGAAGAAAGCCTGCCGTCCCTGTTGAATCTGGCTGCGGACAAAGGCGTAGCCGCGCTCGCGCTCGTTGGCGTGCAGGATGTGCGTCTGGATGGGCTGGCGGCCCGGCGGCATCTCGTCCAGGAGCGAGAGGTCGAGGTCGCCGTACACGGTGAGAGCCAGGGTGCGCGGGATGGGCGTCGCCGTCATCACGAGCAGATGCGGGCTGCGCTCGCGCGCGGCGCCTTTGGCGCGCAGGGCCGCGCGCTGGGCCACGCCGAAGCGGTGCTGCTCGTCCACCACGGCCAGGCCGAGGCGCGCGAACTCCACGGGGCCTTCAATCAAGGCGTGCGTGCCGATGACGAGAGGGATCGCGCCGGAGCGGAGGCCCTCGTAGATTTCCTCTTTTTCGGAGGCCGGGGTCGAGCCTTGCAAGAGGCGGATAGTCGTTGGCGGCTGGTCACTGGCGGCTGGCGGCTGGTGGTTAGCGGCTGGTGGCTGGCTGTTGGTCGTTGGGGGTTGGTCGCTGGCGGCTGGTAATGGGTTACTAGCGGCCAGCGGCCAGCCACTCGCAGCCAGCAACCGGGTGATCGTGCGATAGTGTTGCTCGGCCAGGATGCTCGTCGGGGCCATGAGGGCGGCCTGCTGGCCGACTTGCGCGGCGATCAGCATGGCGGCGGCGGCGACGACCGTTTTGCCCGATCCCACGTCGCCTTGCAGCAGGCGGTTCATCGGGACGTCCCGGTTCAAGTCGGCGCGGATGTCGGCGAGGGCGCGGGCTTGCGCGCCGGTCAGGCGATAGGGCAGGGCGTTGACGAACGCGAGGAAGGCCTCGTCGGCGATTGTCAGCGGCGTAGCCGTCGCCGACTGCCACGCCTGACGCTGGCGCAAGACCCCCAGTTGCAGCAGCAGCAGCTCGTCAAACGCCAGCCGATGCTGCGCGGCGGCGAGCTGCGCCTCGCCGTCGGGGAAGTGAATCTGGGACAGCGCCTGGCCGTAAGGCAGCAGTTCGGCGCGGGAGATGATCTCCGCCGGGAGCGGGTCGGGCTGCTTGTGCGCCCAGTGCTCGATGACGTTCCACGTCAGTTTGCGCAGGGTGTGCTGGGCGACGCCTTCCGTCAGGCGGTAAACGGGGGCGATGCGCCCGGCGTTCAGCAGTTCGCGGTCGAGGTATTCCCAGTCCGGGTTAGTCATCGTCAGCCGCCCCAGGTATTGCTGGACCCGGCCGGCGACGACAACCTGCTTGCCGGCGCTGAGCGTCCGCGCGAGCCAGGGAGAGGCGTTGAAGAAGGTGAGCTCGATGGCCCCCGTGGTGTCGGAGAGGACGACTTTGAGCGCGCCCCGGTCGCTGCCCCGGAAGCGACGGATGCGCGAGTCGGTGATCGTGCCGATGATGCTGCACTCTTCGCCATACTCCAGCCGGTTGATCGTCCGCATCGTCGCGTAGTTGTCGTAGCGGCGCGGATAGTTGTGCAGGAGGTCGCGCAGCGTGTTCAGGCCGAGGCGCTGGTAGTCCTTGAGCCGCTCCGGGCCGACGCCATAGAGGACAGTCAGCGGCGCGTCGAGGCCGGCGTCGGGGTTGAGCGGCGGCTCGGACCTGAGCGGGCGCGGCGCGTGCGGGCGGCGCGGGCGCGGGTCGAGCGGCTCTTCGCCGAAACTGGTGAAGTCGCCGCGCGGGCGCGGTGGGGGCCGGGAGGGCGGCAGGAGGCCGGGTTTGGCCCTGGGAGATGGGGGTTTTTCAACGGAGGGAACCGCTTCGCGTGAACCGGATGGAGGCTGGATGGATGGCGCCGGAGCGACGGCCAGGGGCGGAGGCGCGGGTTCGATAGATTGAGAGGCCGCCGCCGCGATCTCGCTCGAGGCAGGCGAGGGAGGAGCAGCGGCGGGGGACACTGCTTCACGCGGGCCGGGTTCAGGCCTGGGAGATTGCGCCGGAGGCGGCATCTCGGGTTTGGGTTGCGGCGCGGGCGTTGGCGGCTGGGGGCTGGGGGCGAGGGGCCGAGCCGGAGGCTGTGGTTTGGACGTGGGCGGCGGCGAGGGCTTGTAAGCGCGAGGCTGAGGCCCGCCCTGGCCGGATGGCGCGGGGTCGACCTCCCGGATTAGGGCCAGCAGCGCCCGCACCGCCGCCGGGCGCTCGGCTGTGGGCAGGTCGGGGTACGCGCGGATGCGCGCGGCGAGGTCGTCCACCAGCGCGGGGGACAGCCCGGCGCGGCGCGCATTCGGCTCCCAGAACCCCAGCATTTTGGGCAGGCCGCCGATGACGCCCGTGTTTTTGTACTTCTGGTCAATCTCGGCCTTGAGATATTTTTGTAGTTGCTCCAGCGACGGGTGCATGAGGGAAATTGTACCCGAAAACTGGCTAGAGGATTAGAGATTGGAGGTTGGAAGTTGGAGGTTGGAGGTCAGGCCTGGCCGCTGTTGAAGCGGACGAGGGCTATCGCCGCGCTCTTTTCTTAGGCGGGATGAGTTGAACGCGGTATCCGTCAATTTTAGTTACCAATCGGGCATCTCGAAAAACGAAGTAAGGCTCGGTTTCCATGCCCTCGTTTTCTGCGGCGGCGTATTCTCGTCCGTAGTGTTCGGCTTCCTGCTTAGAACTGAAAACGCGCAATTCGGTGTCCAGGTAGCCCTCACCGCCCGGCTGTCAAGTATTGGGTCAATGAGTCCACTGGTTTTCACCTGATACGTTACCACACCAACGGGGTGTGGGTTGCCAACACTCCCCCCGAATCGAATTACACGGTAGTCCAAATTGGGTTTGCGGATT
>DAOTXG010000426.1:0-8455 GCA_034435515.1 Anaerolineales bacterium | reverse complement strand
CAGCTTGGGTCGAGCCGCAGTTTGCGCTCCTTGAAGCGCTGGCGCGGGTCGGAGTAGCGCACCCACAGCACCGGCTCGCCGGGATTGGACAGGTCGAGGTGATTGGGGACCAGGGCGAGGCATTCGCCCTTTTTGATCCCGGTCTGCAGGAGCAGGGTGAAGAGGACGTAGGGGCGGAGGTCGGCTTTTTCGCCGGTCCGCAACTGTTCTGCGCCGGCCAGCGCCTGGTTGACCTCGGCTTCGGTCAGGTAGTCCGGCAGCGGACTGAGCACCGTGTGCTGAATGATGGGCGCGGCGGGGTCGGCCGGCAGCACGCCGGTCTGGCGAAGCCAGCGGAAGAACGCTTTGAGCGAGGTGACGCGGCGGGAGTACGATTTGGGACTCATCCCGCCGGCCCGTTGGGCTTGCAGCCACTTATCCAGGTCACGCGTGGCAATCCGGCTTAGAACTTTTCTGGCCGGGTCGAGGAAGCGGTCGAGCAAAACCAGGTCGCCGCCAAAAGCTTTGACCGTATGCTCCGACTTGCCTTCTTGTCGGAGATGCTCGCGCCACGCGACGACGGCGGCTTTGAGCGGCGTGTTCGCCGTCAAAGCCGTTTGGGCGCCCGGCGCCGCAATCGTCGGCTTGAGTTCCGTCAGCTCGGCCGGCGGGTTTGAGAAGAGCGGCAGCTGCTCGACCATATCTCTCCAGAGTGTGGGACAAGTTTGAAACCTGTCCTACGTTTGGTTGCGGTTTGGCTATGCTATGCCCGTTGGGGCGTGAAGTCAAGTTTGGCGGTTCCTTACGGAACAGGGGTCGGCGTGGCTGTTGGAGAGGCGGAAGCCGGCGTCGGCGTGGCCTCGTCGCCGGAGTCGTCCAGCCAGTCCAGGCGGGGGCAGGAGTTGTAGTCGCCGCCCAGGATCACGCGGAACGGCGCGGGGCTGTCCGGCGCGGGTTGGGCGATCACGTGCTTATCGTCCACGTGCAGGTAAGCCTGCAGTTTTTTAATCGGCGAGCCTTTGGAGCTGGTGGTGTAGTCAATGATCGTCGTCGTGGTGTAGGTGAGGGCGTCGGCCTGGCCCAGGACTGGGGCAAAGCCTTCGTTGGCCAGCGTCTCTACCGCGAGTTTCTCCCAATCGGCGTTGGGCGTGCCGTTCCAGATTTCAACCGGCGTGAGGGCGCGCAGGAGTTGATTGGCCGGGGGCGCGGTGAGGGCTTCCTGGACGAGCGCCCGAATGGCGTCGGGCCGGGGCAGCAGCACGTCTTCGCCGCGCGGCGTGACCCAGGCGGTGGTCTGGTTGGGGCCGATGTGCAGGCTGCGCAGCTGGGCCTCTTCAATTTTCGCCGTCAGCGGGACGAACTGCATGACGTCCCACAGGCCCATGTCGGTCTCCACCACTTCGCCAAAGCTGCCGTACAGTTCCGGAATTTGCGGGACCAGGTTGGCGCCCAGGGCTTTGTGGTAGAGCGCGCGCAGCACCTGACGTTGGCGGTAACTGCGAAAGAAATCGCCGCCGACGGGGCGGGCGCGGGCGTACCACAGCGCCAGCGCCCCATCCATGTGGGTCACGCCGATGGGCTGGGTATACAACTCGTAGCTGTTGGGGTCGGCCTCGTCCAGCGACCAGTCCTTGATTTTGTACTCCGTCAGCGGGCAGTTCACCGGCACGTCAATCCCGCCGACGGCGTCCACGATCTGGCGGAACCCGGCGAAGTTGACAAGCGCGTAGTAATGAATCGGGAGGCCCAGGTTGTAGAGGAGGGTCTGCTTGAGCAGGCCCGGCCCCTCGCCCGGGTAATGGCTCTTCTCGCCGTCGTTATAGGCTTGGTTGATGCGCGACATGCCCCAGGTCGGGACGTACACGTACAGGTCGCGCGGAATGGACAACAGCGTCACCAGGCCGGCGCTTTTGTCAATTGAGACGACGATGAGGGTATCGGTGCGGTAGCTCTTTTCGGCGGCGCGATAGTCGGTGCCGATGAGCAGGATGTTGACGAGGTCGTCGTCGACCGCGACCGGATTGACCGGCGTGGGGATGGGCGTGACCAGCGTCGCATCGGCGGCCGGCGTGATGTTGTAGTAGCCGAGCGTGGGCGCGACGACCGCCTGCGCGGTGGGAGTCGCCGTCCCGGTCGGGAGAGGCGTCTGCGGAGTGCTCGCGCGCGTCGGCGCCGGGGAGGCGGTGACTTCAGCCAGCGGCGTGAGGGCCGCCGGGCTGAGCTGGGCGGTCGGGGCTGGAGCGAGCGTCGGCGGGATGCCGGGATTGCAGGCCGGCAGGCTGAACAGGACGGCCACGGCCATCAGCCGGGCGACAAGACGACGACGCGGGGAGCGTGCGAGGACAAACCGGAAATTCATAATGCGGCCTCCCGCCGCAACCAAACGTAGGACGCGTCCCGCCTGGGACACGCTGCGCGTGGCACGCGAAGCGTGTCCTACGAATCTGCGCGGAGCGCGGGGATGTTGCAGAGCAATCCTATAGAGTCAGACGCGGCAGCGCGAAACTGCGCGATTATACCAGTTTCAGTAGATCCAAATTGGAGAAGAAACGGGGAAAGAATGAGGCCCAAGCTGCTTGCGCCGGAAATGAATTTCCGGGCCGAGGGCGTGGAAGCCCGCTTCGCGTGAATCCGGCTGATGACTACCAGTTGGCTTTAGCCAACTTTCATGCTTTTAGCCGGGGATTGAAATCCCCGGCTTCGTCGGCGCCGTTGGGGGGCGGCGGCGCCGCGCTGGGGCGGGCTTCGACCGGCAGGAGTAGATTGAAGGTGCTGCCGACGCCCATTTCGCTGGTGAGCCAGATGCGCCCGCCGTGCGCCTCGACCAGCGCCTTGGCGACCGAGAGGCCCACGCCCGTGTCGCCCAACCCGGCGACGAGCGGCGCGTCGGCGCGATAGACGCGAGAGAACACGCGCGGCTGATCCTCGGCGCGGATGCCGCCGCCCGAATCGCGCACGGAGATGAAGATGTAATCGGCGCGCTCGCCGCTGGCCTTTTGCTCAGACTCGCGCTTGACGCTCAGGACGACCTCGCCGTCAATGGCCGAGGCGCTGCCGGCGTTGTTGAGCAGGTGCAGCATGATCTGCCGCAGGGCGTCGCGGTCGGCCTGCACCTGGGGGAGGTCGTCGGCCAAGTCCAGGCGCAGGTTGATGCCTTTCTCGCGGAACTGCGAGCTGCAGTTCAGAATGGCCTCCTCGACGACGCTCATCACTTCCACCTTCTCGCGCAGCAGTTTGAGCGGGCCGGAGTCGATGGCCGTCACCCGAATGAGGTCGTCCAGCAGCGCGCTCATCCGCTCCGATGAGGCCTGGATGCGCTCGAGGAATTTCTTTTGCAGCGCGCCGAGGATGCCGACCGACTCGCCCAGCAGCAACTCAGAATAGCCGACGATGGACGACAGCGGCTGGCGCAAGTCCTGGGTGAGCGAGGCGACGACCTCGAGCAAAGAGGTCGGCGTCGCGCCGGTGGTGTTGGCGGCTGCCAGCGCCGCTTTCAATTCTGTCTGCGCCTGGGCGAACTGGCGTTCCTGCGCCGCAAGTTTTTCCTGCAGGGCCGCGAGAATCGCGGGGTCGGGGCGCACGGCCAGGGCCGCTTCGGCGGCGGCCAGCTGCTCGCGCAGGTCGTTGGCGAGCGTCCGCGCTTCCGCGAGGTCGGCCTGCGCCTGCGCGAGTTCGCGCTCTTTCTCGGCCAGCGCGCCGCCGCCCAGGGCCTGGGCCTGCGCCGCCAGCAAGGCGGCCTGGACTTTGCCGATCTGGCGGTCTTTCCGAGCGAGCTGCTCTTTGGCTTCGGCGAGGAGCGCGGCCTGCCGGGCTAAATCGGCCTGAGCGTCGGCCAGCGCCGCCTCCAGCTCGTTGAGTTTCTCGGCGGGCGCGCCGAAGGGCGAAGCGCGCTCGGCGGCTTTTTTCAACTCGGCGCGGGTCAACTCCAGTTCTTTGCGCAGCTGCGCTTCCTGCTGGCGCAGGAGCTCCCCTTCTTCGCGCATTTTCGCCTCCGACGTGGAGAGGGCTTGCAATCTTTCCCTGGCCTCGGAGAGCTCGACCAGCAGGCGGTTGCGCCCTTCGGCCTGGCGCTGGGCAAACATCAGTTCCGATTGCAGGCGGGCAATCGTCTCTTGCGCCCCGGCCTGGGGCGGCCCGGCTTTGAGTTGTTCGATTTCCGTCTGCGCTGCTTGCAGCGCGGCGGCCAATTCGCGCTCGCGCTGCTGGCTTGCCGCGGCCTGGCGTTGAGCCTGCCCCAGTTCCGCCCGGAGGGGGCTGAGCGCCTCGGCCTCGAGTTGATCCCGTTCGGCGCGGAGGCGATCCAACTCCACCGCCAGCCGGATTTCGCCTTCCCGGCTTTCGGCGAGTTGCCGCTGCGCCTGTTCAAGTTCAGCCTGCAGCGACGCACTCTCGACCGGGAAGCCCAGCGGTCGCGTCTCCCCGGCGGAGAGGCTGCGCTCTAACGCGGCTTTCAACTCCAGTTCGCGCTGCTGGCTTTCCGTGAGTTGGCGTTGGGCGAGCTCGAGTTCGGAGCGGAGGCTGGCGCGCGCCTCGGCGTCGGCCTGCGCCAGGTTTTGCTGATCGGCCTTGAGGTAATCCAGTTCAGCGCGGGCGCGCTCCAGCTCGGCCTGCAAGTCCAGTTCGCGCTGCTGGCTTTCCTGAAACTGGCGCTGCGCCAACTCGAGTTCGGAATGGAAAAGCGCCAGCGCCTCCGGGCCGGTGGGGGCGGCGTTTTGTTGCGCGAGGCGGTCCAGTTCGGCGCGGACGCGGTCCAACTCCGCGGCCAGTTGGACGGCCTGACTCTGATATTCTTCCGCCTGGCGCTCGGCCTCCTGGAGGCGGGCTTTCATCTCCTCGCGCTCTTGCTCCGCCTGCAGCCGGGCGCGCAAATTGCTCACATCGTCGGCGGCGGCAGCCTGGCGGCTCTCGACTTCGCGCTGCGCGCGCAGTTGCTCGGTAGTGTATTGTACGGCCAGCCGCGCCTCGGTCAATTCGTCGCCCAGGCGCGCGGACTCGGACTGTTCGGCGCGCAGGTCGGCCTGCGCCTGGTCAAGTTCGGTCTGCCTGGCACGCAAGTCAGCCTGCGCCCGGCCAAGTTCGGCTTGCTTCTCGGCGATTTCCTGGTTGAGGTGGGTCAGGCGCGTCGCCGCCTCGAGCGTCGTCGCCAGCGGCTCGGCCATGGCTTCCAGCAACTCCTGGTCGGCTTCCGACCAGTTACGTTTGGCGTAGGGCGAGAGCAGGACGACTGCGCCAAGCAGAGGGCTGTCCTCCACCGCCAGCGGGGCGACGAGCGCCGGGCCGGTTTGCTTGAGGCCGGCCGCCGCGGCCAGGCGGCGCAGCTCCGCCTCGTGCTCCTCCGTCGTCAGCCGGGCCGCCTGGCGCTGGCGCAGCGCCAGGTCCACCGTCGGCAACTCGCCGGGGGGCAGCGCCGCGCCCGAGCGGAATTTTTCGGTGATGAGATCATAGCTGCAGGCGATGCTCGCCGCGCCGGAACTGTCGGGCGGGGTAATCAACAGGCACAGGTCGGCGTTGAAAGTGTGGGCCAGGGCGAGGGTGAGCACTTGCGCCGCCTCTTCGGGCCGGGCTGAGGCGTTGAGCGAAGCGAGGGCCACGGCGGCTTTGGGGTCGAGCATCCAGGCGGACGGGCGGGCCTCCTGGGCCGGGGTTTCGGCTTCCGCCGGCGCCTCGACGGGCGGCCTCACCGCCGGCCGGGGCCAGGTCGCCTCGAGCGACTCGGCAGGCGGCGGCATCGGCAGGGGCGCCCACGCCGGATGAACGCGCCGGTACACCATCGCCGCGAACATCGGGAACGCCACGATTTCGGCCAACCGTTCGGCGCCGGGGAGGTTGGCCTCCAGCGGGAAGCGGTAGTGGATGAGATGTCCGGCCAGGAGGACAATCAGCAGCCCGATGCCGATCGGCCACTCCGACTTGTGGCGCACGCCCAGCACCGCCACGCCGAGCGCCAGCAGGACGATCTGCGCGATTTCCCAGCCAGACTCCTGGGGCGAGCCGTTGTAGAACGACGTGTTTTGCTGGGCGACTTCCTGCGCCCACAATCCCAAAGAGATCGCCAGGGCGAGCAGGATGAGGAAGGCCGCGCCGCCGAAGACCGCGTCGGCCGGGCGCAGAGGGTCGGGAAAGGCGAAAGCCCAGACGAGGAGGACGAGGGCGAGCGTCGAGGCCGCGCGGTCGAGCGGCGGGACGACGACGAGCGGGTCAAGCAGGTCGAGGCCGGCGAGCAGGGCGGCGAGGAAGGTGGTGAACTGCAGGACGAAGATGCCCGTCGCGGCCAGGGCGAGGCGTCCGGTCGCGACAACATGCTCGCGCCGCCACTGGCCGAGGGCAATGGCGGCGGAGAAGCCGAGGACGAATAGAAGAAGGAGATGGTAGACCAGGCTGCCGGGCAGGTCGCTGACCAGCGCCACGGCTTGCAGAAAGATGGTCATATCCCTTGCCTGAAATGACTGCCTGGGACTGATTATATAGCAGGGCCGGGAGAGAAACAATTGCCAAAGACCCCTAGAAATTTTGTCGTTGACAACCTCTATATGAAGCGGGTAAAATGCACGGCAAAAGAGGGGAACTGTGCGACCTCTTCGCAGTCGTCCGGAGTGGAGCAATAACCTAGCCTATGTGGTGGGTTTGATTACCACAGATGGCTGTCTTTACTCTGACGGACGTCATATCGAGTTTACCTCTAAAGATTTAGAGCAAGTGCAACTTCTCAGGGAGTTGCTCGGCCTTAACAACCGAATCACGCAGAAGTCCGGCGATCTGAGGTCAGAGAGACTGTATTGGCGCGTCCAATTTGGTGATGTGTCTTTATACCGCTGGCTTGTGGAAATTGGATTACATCCACACAAGTCTAAGTCGCTTGGTGCGCTGGCAGTTCCGGATGAATACTTCTTCGATTTTTTGCGTGGACACCTGGATGGTGACGGCACTATCCGTAGTTTCCCGGACCCAGTTTATCCCAATGCACAGCGACTCTATCTAGTCTTTCACTCGGCCAGCCGTCCACATTTAGGATGGATTCAACAGACAATTGAGCGTTTAGGAAATGTGCGCGGTTTTATGGAAGAACGTGACAGATTTTATCGGTTGACTTATGCCAAGAATGAGTCGTCGATCCTGTTGCGCTATCTCTATCCTCAGGCTGGCGTTCCCTGTTTGAAGCGCAAGCGTGATTTGGTTGAGCCGTTCTTACCATAGCATGCCGAGGTGATGAAACTGGCAGCCATGTGGCGTTCAGGGCGCCATGAGCGCGAGCTCGTGGGGGTTCAAATCCCCCCCTCGGCACCTACAAAGAATCCCGGGCAACCGGGATTCTTTGTTATATGCTGCTCACGGTCACAAGTTCCGGATTCTTGATCCACGAAGGGACACGAAGTTTCACGAAGATTCGCGGCCCTTCGTGTGCCTTCGTGTGTCTTCGTGGATGCATAGCATAGTTGCGCCTTTGCCCGCTTCGTGTATCATCACAGCCGCAGGAGTGACATTGACACAGCAAGCACCGCCGGAGAGTAAAGAATCTAAAGGGCCAGGCCGCCCGCCGCTGACGCTGGCGCAGGTGTTTGGCATCGTCGGCCTGGTGGCCGCGCTGTTGATCGCGCTGGATTTCAACCAGCGGCTGGCGACCGGGCAGCGTTTGCGCGCCTCCGCGAACCAGCTGGGCACCGAGGTGGCCCGGCTGGAAGCAGAGAACTCGGTCCTTAGGACGCAGGTGGCCTACGCGACGACTGACGCGCCGGTGATCGCCTGGGCGCACCAGAGCGGCAAGATGGTCCAACCCGGCGAAGTGCTCGTCGTCCCCGTCGTCCCCACTCCGCAGCCCACCCAATCCCCTCCGCCTGCCCCCACGCCGCTCCCGCCCCCGAACTGTCAGTTGTGGTGGGGGGTGTTTTTCGAGAACTCGTCGCCGGCCGCGCAACGGTAACCAAATGGTAACCTGCCGGTGAACTGGCGGTAACTTTTGGCTCGTAAAATAAGAACAACCGAGCCGGATGACTCGGAGGTTTGATATGCGCTGAGATCAACTGGTTTGTGGAGGTGCACTATGTATCGCCGTTTCCTTGCCCTCGGCTTCGCCCTCGCGTTGTTAGCCGCCTGCGCCGCGCCCACGGCTTCCCCAACTGCTGCGCAAACGCCTCAGCGCGTCGTGCAGGCCACGTCCGCTCCGCCCACGCCTTCCGCCACGCGCGCACGATCTGCAACGCTGACGCGCACTCAACTCCCGACCGATACGCCCACCCCGTCGTCCACCGACACGCCCTTGCCTTCTCTCACACCCACGCTCGGCCCGCGCGTCACGCGCACGCCCGCACCTGCCGCGCAGTGCCCAACCGGGGGTAGTCCGGCAACTATCTCTCTGAGTGACGCTAGTGACAGTCAGGAGTATCCGCTCGCCATTCAGAACTATCTCAATACGCGCGGTTCTGCGGCCGGCCTGCAAGGCGCGCTCAACGCGCTGAGTGTGACGCCCTCTCCGGGAGCC
>DAOTXG010000425.1:0-1915 GCA_034435515.1 Anaerolineales bacterium | reverse complement strand
TGTAAGCGGTTCAGCCCGATCTTGTGGCTCAGGCGATAGTGGTTGCCCTCCTGCACCAGGTAGTAGCACCCATCTACGAGCGACTCGAGCGCGGTTTCCACGTTGCAGATGTCCAGCCCCGGCTCGCCGACCGCCAGCCGCACTTCGGGCAGGGTGGCGTACTCACGCGTGGGTGACTGGCCGCCGCTGGACTCGAAGAACACGGCGGAGGCGGCCTTGCGGTGCAGGCGGGCGCGCTTGAGCGTGTCGGCGGCCTCGGCATCCAGCTGAATAGCATTCGCGGTCTCGCCCGCGAGATCGGCCATCACTGCCGCTTCCAGCCGCCCTTCGCCCAACTGGTCGAAGGCTTCCGAGCGGAAGATACTGTCCTCGAATGGCGCTGTGCCGAGCGTGATCAGCAGGTCGGGGCGGAGTTGTGTGACAGCATCGTGATAGGCGCGCGCCACCCACAGGGCCAGCATCCGCAGGACGCCGCGCGTGCGCTGAAACTTCGGCAGGGACTGCCACTTGCGTTCAAACACGGAGAGCACCGTGGGATGGAAGGGGTAGGTGCTCAGGATGAGGTCGGCGGCGTGGTCAACCGGAAACCAGTTGGGGATGCTGTTGCGGTTGTCGCGTAACCATTCGGCATAAGCGTTGGCCGTCGCGCGCCGGTCGGCGGTCGGGCCGCGCTCGTCGAACAGGCGGCGGATGATGATCTCGGCGATCTCGTCGCCCTGCGAGAGGATGTACGGTTTGTTGACGCGCGTGGAGAGTTTCTCCAACCGACTGTGGTCGGCCAGGTCTTCGGGGCTCATCTCCAGTTCGGAGGCGGGGAGCGAGAAGACCAGGCTGACGCCCGCGCGGGCGGTGGCTTCTTCCGAGAGATTCTGAAAGAATTGGATGCACTGGGTCGCCAGTGTCGAATCACCCACCTGGAACGTGCGGGCCTGATTGATGTAATTGAGCACCTCGTCCATCAGGATCAGCACGGGGCGATCGGCGGATAAGAAGCGGCGGATGGTCTCTTTGCCGGGTCGGCGCAGGTTCGCGTCGTGCTCGGCGACGATGGCAAAGGCATCGGCTCCGCCGATTTGCCAGGCGATGTCGCCCCACGGGGTCTTGCGGAGCGGCTCGCCAGGAGCGCCGCGCCCGGACTGCGAGTCGAACTCCGACCCGACGAACACGGCGACATCGGCCTTCGGGACGGACGACAGGCCGGCGCGGGCGAGGAGGTCTTTGACGCCGGGCCATTTGTCCGCGGCTTTGCCATGCTTTGCAAGATGGTAGAGCAGTGTGAGCGCGTGCGTCTTGCCGCCGCCGAACTGCGTGGTGAGGTTGATGACCGGGGAGGCCGCCAGCGTCTCGCCGGCCAAGCGGCGCAGGGCTTCGGCGGCCATGTCCTTGACGCCTTCGGTCAGGTAGGTGCGCTCGAAGAACTTCTCTGGCCTGAGGTAGTAATCCGGCGCGCGGCCATCGAGGACCTGATCGAGATGGACGGCAAACTCGGAGGCGTCCACCGGTTGGTTTTTGGCTAAGTCTTCGCGCGGGACGGCGACTCGATACCAGGGTTTCAGGGGCATAAGGGCCTCCGTATTGCGTATTCCGTATTGCGTGATCGTTGCCGGTTGGCGGCTCGGCGTCAGCCTTTCTGAAATTTGCCGGTCTGCGCGTTAAACACCCATTCGTGAAAGAAGCCGTAGGGGAAGGCCTCGGCCTTGTCGCGCGTGCCGACCACGAGCATCAGGTGTTGCGGTCATCAGCGCAGGAGCATCAGGCTCCTCAACGGCAGTTTGACAATGCGCGGGTCAGTCACCTGGGCTTCGTCCGTCTGAGTGACAAGCAATCCAAAGGGCGCGTTATAAACCGTCTTTTCCAGAAAAGTCCGCAAACCCTCCGTATCGGCCAGCGGGTCAATGCGTCCGCAGTATTTGAT
>DAOTXG010000424.1:0-3791 GCA_034435515.1 Anaerolineales bacterium | reverse complement strand
GTCGGGTGGCTGGGGGGGCGGGGGGTGAGGCAGCGAAGGGTGGCGAGAAGGGTTCGGGTCATGACGCCTAGCGCCAACAGGCAGGGCAGGAGGCCGATGTAGATCGCATCTTCCCAATAGTTTCCATAGCCGTAGAAACGGCCTCGCGCAGGGTTGCCGAGGAGATCGGGGGCCAGGAGAGTGAGCAAGCGCCACGGCGAGAAGGAGTAGGTGACGACAAAATCGTAATCGGCGGAGGCGGCGCGCTGCGACTGGCGCAGCAACTCGGCGGTGGGGAGGAGTTGGAGGGCGGCAAGGAGGAAAGCGAAGACAACAGCCAACGAGAGATGACAGATCACAAGTAATAATTGACGTACAACTTCGCGCCACTGGCGTGGCGCGCTACGAGCCTGGAGCTCGGGCGCAGGGGAGCGGAGGGGTAAGATAGTGAGGGTGACGAGCCGCCACAAGACCCATGCGGCGAGGAGGAGGAAGGTATACCAGGCGGTTTGGGCGTGACCGGCGAGGAGCTGGAGCGCGAGACACAAGGTGAAAAACAAGGAGAACCTCCAGCAGCAGCGGCATCCCCATGCCGCGTGGTGGCCTGCCGCGTGGTGGCCTGCCGCGTGGTGGCCCCATGCCGCGTGGCATCCCGCGCTGGGCGCGTAATGCGCCTGGATGATTCCGTCGCCAAGCCAGATGATCCACGGAAGCCAGGCGGCGGCAGCGTTGATGCTGAGGAATCCGGCGCGGGCGACGAGGTATTGCGACATCCCGAAGGCCAGGCCGGAGACCACCTGTCCCAACGGCTGGAAATGCAGAGAACGCGCCAGCGTGACCATGCCCACTCCCGCCCAGACGAGATGCAGCGCGACAATCCAGCTGAAGGCATAGTCGAGCGGGAGGAGGAGCGACAGCCAGTTGGGCGGGTAAAAAATGGCCGACTGATAGTTGGCGATGAGCGGCGCGCCGTTGCCGAGATAAGGGTTCCACAACGGCAGGTGGCCGGAGCGCAGCGTCTCGAGCGCGAACTGCCGCCAGGGGTAAAACTGGAGAAGCGGCGCGCCCCAGTACAAGACCTGCTGGCCAAGAAGGAAGGGCGAGAAGAGGAGGAGCGGCGTGACGCAGACGAACAGGTAAGGCCAATAGCGGAGTGCGGAGATGTTCCCAGGCACAGACGAGTCCTCAGGCGTCATGGCATCACTTCGTAAATTGAATAACTGCCCGCAGTAAAGCGCCAGCGCAGATAAGCCGCCCGATCCGGGTTAAAGTCGCCGAGAGCGCGCTCATGCGGGCCGAAGACGACGAAGGCGATGCGCCCCTCGGTGAGGAGGGCGCGGCGGTCGGCGTCGTGCGCCGCCGATTGGTAGAACGCACCCACGCGCGGTTCCTTGGCGGCGAGGAAAATTGTCTCTGGGCCGTGGCCGATGTAGGCGACGAGCGGGGTGTAGGCGGGCAAGGCGTTGCCGGTTTTGAAGGAACTCAACACTACCTGCCCCGGCTGGGCGTGGGACGAAAGCCAACCGAAAGCAGCCAGTTGGTCGGCGGGATGAAAGACCGGCTCGGCCAGGTACTGCGCGGCGCCCAGGCCGCCCACGACGAGCATGGCCGACGTCGGCAGGGCGAGGGCAAAAATCAGGGGCAGCAGCCAGCGGCGTGAGCGCCGGAGGACGACTGTCAGGCCGAGAACGGCCAGCACAACCAGCGGCAGCTGAAAGCCCTCGATCATTCGGCGTTGGGTGGAAAGCGGCGCGTAGATCAACCAGGGAACGGCCAGCGCCCACCCCCCAACGAAGCGCGCCAGCGCCGGGCGGCGGCGCGCGAGAACGCGCCAGCCGAAGAGAGCGGGCGTGAGCAGCACGCCATAGCCGAAGAGATAGTGCACCGGGTGGGGCGACGGCAGGACATTCTGCGCCCCCCATTGCTTCATCAAAGGATCGGCGACGAAGAGGTAGACGGTGTAGAGCACGGGCGGTGAGGAGAGAAGGATGGCGAATAACGTATTGCGTATTGCGTATTGCGTAACAGGCGATGCGCGATAGGCGATGCGCGATAGGCGATAGGCGATAGGCGATAGGCGATAGGCCATAAGCCATACGCCATCAGCCAGCATGATGACCCAGGCGACCAGCGTGTAGAGCGGCTGGATGAAGCCGAGGCCGAGGAGTGCGAGGCCGCCCCAGGCTCCCTGTCCCCGCAGGTAAGCCAACAAGCCAAGCAGGAGCAGACAGCGCGCGGCGGCCAGGTGCGGCGAAGTGTACAGGGTGAGGAAGGTGTAGGCCTCCGGCGAATAGAAATCAACCGGCAGGGAATTGAACAGGTTATCGAGTCGCAAAAGAATCAGAAGCCAGCCCAGGCCGCCGCCCAGCGCCACAAGCACGAGCGCCAACCGCCGCTGTTGAACGCGGGGCAGAAATTCGGAGAGGAAAAGGTAAGAGACGAGGAGGAGGGCAAAGCCAAAGACAATCCGGGCGAGGTGATAGACGACGACCTGGGCGGTGTGATCCGGCCCGGCCAGTTTGCCGAGCAGCAGATAGAACTCGTAAATCAACACGCCGCGCTGTGGCTCGGACGAGTAGGGCAGCGTGAACAGCCACGCGCCGCGCGCTCCCTGTCCCATCTTAGCCAGGTACGAGTTCCCGTCCTCCACGCCGACGAGAAAGCCGCCGAAGCGCCAGGCGTCGTTCTGTGAAGCGAAACCGACAAGGTAAGGGAGCGTGGTCAGCGCCATCACCGCCGCGCCGAACCCCGCCGCCCAGGCCCATTCCCGGGGGGATGCTTCGCGATCGCGCCGCGCTATTTTCAATGGATTACCAAAGCGACTCGTAGCGGCGACTCCACGAAGCGCTCCTGCGGAGTTAGTCGCTTTTTCACCCCAACGACTGAAGTCGTTACTACGATTTCGTGGTGTGCTAATTTTGCCCCTCCCTAGAGGATACTTCGAGATCGCCATAAGGTGACCAGCAAAACGATGCCTAGCGCTGTCATCGCCGCGCCCAGCCGCGCCGTCCCTGGGCGAAACTCGAAGATAACCCGGTGCTCGCCCGGCGTCAACTCCACGCGGCGCAGTAGAGAGGGCATCCCCATGCCCGGCGTCCCGACGCCCGGCGTCCCACTGCCCGGTGTCCCACTGCGCCCGTCCGCCGTCTCAACCGGCGTTCTGACTCCGTCCACCCACGCCTCCCAGCCGGGATACATGACTTCACTCAGGACGAGATGGCCTGGCCCCTCTGCCTGAATCTCGATGCGGTTCGGCGACCAGTCTAGAATCTCGGCCCGACCGGCCTCGACGCCGGACAGGTTGGCGGTGGCGATGACTCTCGCCCGCGCGGCCACGGCGGTGTTCTCGTACACCCACGTGCGCCCGAAGGTCTGCGCCAGCCGCAAGCCGGGCGCGGCGAGCGGGAACTCCGCCGCCACATATCTCACGTTGAGATAACCCAACAGCCGCGCATCTGGTGTGGCGTCGGCGTTGGCGGTGGCTACGTCTAAGGGCGCATCAGGACTATCAGGCTCAAAAGCCGGGAGGGTGACGCTGTAGCCTGAAGCGCGGATGCCGCTCGCCGCCTCGATGAACCTGGCCGAGGCTGCCAGTTGCAAGGGGTCAATCCCATCCACGTGTTGCAAACCATCTCCGGGCGGGAGGCTATACGAGGGCGAGTACACGCGGAACAGGCCGGGCTGAGCGGCGATCCATTCGGCGGCAGAGGTGCGCGGGGACCGGGGCCGGGCGGCCAGGAGGGTGCTGTCTACGCGGACGAGGTCGAGGAAAGTGAGGAGGCAGAGAAGAGGCAGCAAAAAACGTAAAACGT
>DAOTXG010000423.1:0-4295 GCA_034435515.1 Anaerolineales bacterium | reverse complement strand
GCGCTGGCCGCCGGACGGGAAATCGTCGTCCTGCTCATGGGCACGCCCACCTGGGCGACGGATGGGCCTCCGGGCGGCGGGGTCCCGCGCGGCCTGTACCTGCCGGTGGACGATCCCGGAAATCTCTGGGCCGGTTTTGTCCGCCGCATCGTAGGCGAATACGCCGGGCGCATTCGGCGCTGGATCATCTGGAACGAGCCTGACATCGCGCCCGAAGACTTCGGCGCGCAGTTCGAGGGGAGCGTCCAGGATTATTATCAGCTCGTCAAGACGGCCTCGTCGAGCGCGCGGCAGGCCAATCCGCAGGCGCTCATCCACCTGGCGGGGCTGACCCACTGGCACGACGTAGTGCACAACCGCCCGCTCTATCTCGAGCGCTTCCTGGCTGTGGCGCGCCAGGATCCGACCGCGCGCGCGCAGCGTTACTACTTCGACGTCGTCACCCTGCACATTTACTTCCACGTCGAGATGGTGTATGAACTGATCACCGCCTACCGGGCGATATTAAGACGCTACGGCCTGCGCCATCCCCTCTGGCTCAACGAGACCAACGCGCCGCCGATGGACGATCCCCAGTATCCCTGGCCTCATCCGTTGTTCCCCGTGACGATGGATCAGCAGGCGGGCTTTGTGATTCAGGCCACGGCGCTGGCGCTGGCGGCCGGCGCGGAGCGCACAGCCGTCTACAAGTTGTATGACGAGATCGCTCCCAGGCCGGGCGCGGATTCCTACGGGCTGTTCCGGCCCGACGGGTCGGCGCGCCCCGCCGCCGAGGCCTACCGGATGGTTACGTCTCACTTCGCGGGCGTGCGGCGGACCACGGCGTTCGTCCAGCCCAGTTACTACGTGATCCGGCTGGATCGAGGCAGCAGCGTGACGCGCGTGCTGTGGGCCAGGCGCGGCCAGGCCGTGAGCGTGAGCCTGCGCGCCTCGCCCGGCGTTCAGGCGGCGATGTTGTACAATCACCTGGGGCAGGTCTTCCCCCTCGAACGGGTCAGCGCCAGTTACTACGCGCTCACCCTGCCTGCCGCCGAGTGCCTGGAGGGGACAGGCTGTATTGTGGGCGGGGCACCCTGGCTGGTAGTGGAAACACTCCAGCGGCGTTAGAGCAAATCTCATCCAGGAGAGTAGTGATGCAACTGACTCCCGAAGAACTTGACCGGCAAGTCCGCGGGTATGTGTATGAGACAGCCACGCGCCGCGGCTACCCGCCGACCCGGGCTGAGACTGCAGCGCACCTTTCGGCCTCGGCCGATCAGGTCCGGTCGGCGTTCGAGCGCCTGGCAGCCGGGCGGGTGCTCGTCCTGCAGCGCGATACGGGCGAAATCCTCATGGCGAACCCATTCTCCGCCGTGCCGACGCCCTTTCTCGTCGAGCTCGCCTCGTTTTCCTGTTTCGGCAACTGCATCTGGGATGCGCTGGGCATCGCGGCGATGCTGAAGCAGGACGCGCGCATCCGCACGGCCTGCGGCGACTGTGGAACGGCGATGGCCATCAGCGTCGTCAACGACACAGCCCACGCCGACCAGGGGGTGATTCACTTCGCCCTCCCGGCCCTCCGTTGGTGGGAGGACATCGTCTTCAATTGAAAGACGATGCTCTTCTTCCGGTCGGAAGAACACGTGGATCGCTGGTGTCAGCAGTGGCGGTTGGAGCGCGGGGCGACGTTGTCGCTCGATCAGGCCTGGCGTCTGGCGCAGGCCTGGTACGGCCCCGATCGCCGGGCCCCAGACTGGCGGCGCAAAACAGTGGACGAGACCGAGGCGCTTTTTGCGGAATTGGGGCTGATATCTCCTTTCTGGAACCTCCGCCCATCCTTGCGGCAGGAGACGTAGTAGATCCTATGTCACTTCCGCCTCCCCTCTTCGTCGGCTTCTTTCCCAAAATCACTGCCCGGCTTCCAGACTGGCTGGATAACCAGTCGGTGACTGAAATTTGCAGCGTGAGCAACTGCATCTCCGATGGCCCCGAGCAGTGGATCAGGCGTTGGAAGCACAACGAATTCGGGTTCTTCGACGACGAACGCCTCGCCTATGACGTCATGGACCGGGTTCCGTCGGAATTCGATCTCTACGCCTACAAGTTGTTTCCGCTGCGCTGCCTGGGCGACAAGGTAGAAGAGATAACCCTCAGCGGCGAGCCTCGTCCGCTCCCCGCCGACTACGACTTCCTCGGCTACGACATCGTCACCCACTCGACGAGCAGCTTCTTCGAGTGCTCGCCTTTGTCCTGCAACCACGCCGCCGAGGTCTACGCTGTCAACGAATTTTGTCTCATCGCCGACCAGGTAGCGGCCTACCAGACTTTGCTGGAGATTAGCCGGGCGGGAACCTACGAGCCGGGGCCGTATTATCTGTTCGAGGTCTACCGCCAAAGGAAGCCCGGCGCATCGAATTCAGAGTGAATGTGTTATACTCCGCGAACGTTACATTGGCAAGAAAACTTAGACAGAGTTGGAGTAGAGGAGATGGCTTCACGAGTTGTCATCACGGGGCTGGGGTGCGTCAGCCCCCTGGGGAACAACGTCCAGGCGACGTGGGAGGCCGCGGTCGCCGGGAAGTCGGGCATCGGTCCGATCACGCTGTTCGACGCGAGTGAGCACGAGGCGCGCATTGCTGGCGAGGTCAAAGGCTTCGACGCCGCAGCCTTGTTCGGGCGCAAAGAGGCGCGCCGCATGGACCGCTATACCCAGTTCGCCGCCGCCGTCACCCAGGAGGCGCTGCAGGATGCGGGGATCACGATCAACGAGCACAACCGTGACCGCATCGGCGTTTACCTCGGCACCGGCATCGGCGGCATCGGCACCCTCATGGCCGAGGCGGAGGTCTACCGCGCCAAAGGCCCGCGCAAAGTCAGCCCCTTCCTGGTGCCGATGATGCTGCCGGACGCGGCCGGCGGGCAGATCGCCATCCTGTTCGGGATGCGCGGCCCCAACCTGGGCCTGAGTTCCGCCTGCGCAAGCGGGAGCAACGCCATCGGCGAGGCAGCCGAGGTCATCCGGCGCGGCGGGGCGGACGTGATGATCGCGGGCGGGGCCGAAGCGGCCATCATCCCCATCGCCCTGGCCGGGTTTGCCGTGATGGGCGCGCTCTCCACGCGCAACGACGACCCGCCGCGCGCCTCGCGCCCCTTCGACAAGCACCGCGATGGCTTCGTGGCTGGCGAAGGCGCGGCCGTGCTCGTGCTCGAATCCGAGGCGCACGTGAAGGCGCGCGGCGCCAAAATCTACGGCGAGGTGGTCGGCTACGGCATCACCAACGACGCGCACCACGTCTCGGCCCCGCTCGAAAACGGCGCGGGCGCGGTCGAGTGCATGACGCTGGCCCTCCAGCAGGCCGGCTTAGGCCCCAAGGACATTGACTATCTCAACGCGCACGGGACCAGCACGCCGCTCAACGACAAGAGCGAAACGGCGGCGGTCAAGACCGTGTTCGGCGAAGCGGCGTACGATCTGGCTATCAGCTCGACCAAATCCATGACCGGGCACTTGCTCGGCGCGGCCGGCGGGCTGGAGGCGGTGTTTTCCGTCAAAGCCCTGTGCGCGTCCCTCCTCCCGCCGACGATCAACTACGAAACGCCCGACCCGGAGTGTGACCTGGATTACGTGCCGAACCAGGCCCGCTCGAAGGCGGCGCGCCGCGCCATGTCCAATTCGTTCGGCTTCGGCGGCCACAACGCCTGCCTGATTTTCAGCCGCTACGAGGCGTGAAAGCGCCCCTCGCTCGATCAGACCCTAAGGGTCTTAAAGACCCTTAGGGTCTGAACAGAAGGATGAAGTCACATGGAGCGATACGCTCACATCACCGGCTGGGGGATGGCGCTCCCAGAGAAGGTGCTAACCAACGACGACCTGGCCCGCATGGTGGACACCAGCGATGAATGGATTCGCTCCCGCACGGGCATCCGCGAACGGCGCATCGCCGGCCCCCGCGACACCACTGCCTCGCTGTCCATCCAGGCCGCGCAGGCCGCGCTGGAGGTCGCCGACATCGAGCCGGCCGAGATTGACCTGATCATCGTGGCGACTTCGACGCCGGAGCATTTGATGCCCGCCACGGCCAGCCTGGTGCAGGACGCGCTGGGTGCGACCAAAGCCGGCGGGTTTGACCTGCTCGCCGCCTGCTCCGGTTTTGTGTATGCCCTGACGATGGGCGCGCAGGCGATCCGGTCGGGGGCGATGAACAACGTGCTGGTCATCGGCGCGGAGACGCTCTCGCGCGTGGTCAACTGGAACGACCGCGGCACGTGCATCCTGTTCGGCGACGGGGCCGGGGCGTTCCTGCTGCAAGGGAGCA
>DAOTXG010000422.1:0-7426 GCA_034435515.1 Anaerolineales bacterium | reverse complement strand
TCCTCATCCTGCTGTTGATCGGGGTGATCGGGCTGATTCTCGTGTCGTTGATTGCGGGGCGGGTGACACGCCCGGCGGAGGCGCTGGCCCTCGCCGCCCAACGCATCTCCGAGGGGCAGCTCGATGCGCCGGTCGTCGTCGGCGGCGAGGACGAGGTGGGGCGCGCCGGGCAGGCGTTCGAGCACATGCGCGTCAGGCTCAAGGCGCGTCTCGAAGAGTTGAACCTGCTCCTGCGCGTGAGCCAGGGCGTGGCCCGCAGCCTCAACCTGCCGGACGCCTTGCCGCCCATCGTCCAGGGCGCATTAAACGCGACGGGCGCGTCGGGCGCGCGTCTGGTCCTGCTCCCCGGCGAGGAACTGCCGCTCCCGGATGCGCCGCCGTCCCCGCAGACATTTGCGGCCGGCCTGGCCGTGGAGGTGATGGCGGCGCTGGACCGGAACTTGCTGAACCTGATGCGCGAGGAGGGCCGCCTGGTCGTCGAAAATTTGGCGCGCGCTCGAATGATTTTGGACGCGGTGCCTGTGGCCGGGAAGCTCCAGGCCCTGCTGGCGCTGCCGCTGCGCCAGGAAAACAATTACTATGGGGTGCTGTGGCTGGGATACGACCGGCCGCACACCTTCACTGAGTCTGAAGTCAACTTCCTCACGACGCTGGCCGGGCAGGCGGCGGTGGCCGTGGCGAATGCCCGCCTGTTTGAAGCCGCCGAGCAGCGCCGCCAGCGCCTGGCGGCCATCCTGGCCTCGACGCCGGATGCGGTGATCGTCACCGACCGGAACGAGCGCGTGCTCCTGCTCAACCCGGCGGCGGAAATGGCATTTGAATTGGCCGGCAAACCCGCCGTGGGCAAGCCGATCGCGCAAGTCCTGCCGAACACGGCGCTGGTGCGCCTGCTGCAGGACAACCGCGCTGCGGCCAGCACGGACGAGATCGAGATCGCCAATGGCCGGACGCTGTACGCTTCGGCCTCGCCCATCGTCCGCGACGATGGCGCGATCCTGGGGCGGGTGTGCGTGCTGCGCGACGTGACGCATTTCAAGGAACTGGATTTGATGAAGTCGGAATTCGTGGCGACGGTGAGCCACGACCTGCGCGCGCCGCTGACCTTCATGCGCGGCTACGCGACGATGCTGCCGATGGTCGGCCCGCTCAACGACAAGCAGCGCGAGTTTTCGGAGAAGATCATCCTCGGCATCGAGCAGATGACGAAATTGATTGACGACCTGCTGGATTTGGGGCGCATCGAGGCCGGGGTGGGGCTGGCCCGCGAAGCCTGCCGCCTCGACGAGATCGTGAACGTCGTGGTCGAAGCGCTCAAGCCACAGGCGCTCAACAAGGGGCTGACGCTGAACGTGGACATCCCCGCCGATCTACCGCTGCTCTCGGGCGACCCGACGCTCCTGCGGCAGGCGATTTCCAACCTCCTGGACAACGCGGTCAAATACACGCCGAGCGGCGGCAAGGTGCAGTTGAGCATCACCGCCAACGTGGGGGTCTTCCGGGTGTCGGTCACGGACACTGGCCTGGGCATCGCCCCGGCCGACCAGGCGCACCTCTTCGAAAAATTCTTCCGCATCAAACAGCGCGGCAGCACACAGGTCAAAGGCTCCGGCCTCGGGCTGGCCATCGTCAAGTCCATCGTCGAGCGGCACGGGGGCCGGGTGTGGGTGGACAGCCGCTTGGGCAAGGGCAGCACGTTCTTCATGGAATTGCCCCGCAACGGCGCCGCCTGAGGGGGACTGCCAGGCTGGCGCGCCGCCACCTCAATCCGCAATCCGAAATCAACAATCAACAATCTTTTGGGGGCTTGTCAAACTCCTCTCCTTGTGTTAATATCGCGCCTGTTGCGCCGGGCGCCCATTGTGGCCCCGCCCGCTTTCTGCTCCCATTAGGCCAGGGGCTCCCCGCCCGGGCCGAACAGGGCCTATCCCAGAGAAAGGAGAAATACCTCATGCGCAGCTATGAAGTTGCCTTCATCCTGCAACCGGATCTGGACGAGTCCTCGATCCGCACACTCGTGGAAAAAGCCAAAGGGTGGGTGACCGCCTCCGGCGGGCAGGTGGCCCAGGTGGATCTGTGGGGCCGCCGCCGCCTGGCTTATCCCATCCGCAAGCAGCGCGAAGGCCAGTACGTCCTGATGCAGACGCAAATGACGCCGGCGGCGACGCGCGAGGTCGAGCGCAATCTGCGCCTGACCGAGCAGGTCTTACGCTTCCAGGTCATCCGCCTGGACGAGTGACGCCGACCGACCCCGACTACGACTGACACGGCGGCCGCCGCCAGGAGGAGACCATGAGCCGCGGGCTGAACAAAGTCATGATTATCGGCCATTTGGGACGCGACCCGGAGATGCGCTACACGCCCTCGGGCCGCCCCGTCACCTCGTTCAGCGTCGGGACCACCCGTACGTGGAATTCGCCGGACGGCGAACGCCACGAAGAGATCGACTGGTTCAACGTGGTGGCCTGGGGCAATCTGGCCGAAATCTGCAAGCAGTACCTGTCGAAAGGCCAGCAGGTCTACGTGGAGGGCCGCTTGCAAACCCGTCGCTGGGAAGACCAGGAGGGCAAAAAGCACGAACGCCCCGAGGTCGTCGCCAACGAAATGATCATCCTGGGCGACCGCCTGCGGCCCAGCAGCGAGAGCGCCGCGGTGAGCGGGGAAACGCCAGGCGTCGAAGATGAATTTCCTTTTTAGTTGAGTAACACCAGAGTATTCTCAGGAGCACGCGCATGGAGATGCAGAGACGAACGACTGAAGACGAAGGGGGCGACGAAGAGTACGAGGGGCGAGGCCGGATGCCCATCCGCCGGGTGCACGTCTGCCAGTTCTGTGTGGACAAGAATAAGAAGATTGACTACAAGAACACCGACATGCTGAGGCCCCTCATCAGCGACCGGGGCCAGATTCGCCCGCGCCGCCAGACCGGGACCTGCGCCCGCCACCAGCGGCAGGTAGCCGCGGCGATCAAACGCGCCCGCCACATGGCCCTGTTGCCGTTCAGCAGCGAGATGCCGCGCTACTAGCCCGGATCGCTTTGCCCGCGCCGATTTCAGCGCGGGTCATCGGAAGGACACACCGGGGCATAGGATGTGTGCTACGTCCTATGCCCCGAATTTGTGAGGAGCAGGCATGAGCAAAAACAAAGCGGCGCCAGCGGCGCCGACGCGCAAGCACCTCGCCCGCGCCGAACGCGAGCGGCGCCTGCGCCAATACGTCCTGTCTGGCGCCGCCGTCGTGGCCGCCATCGTCGCGGCTCTCATCGGCTTTGGCCTGTTTGACCAGTTCGTGCTGCGGCCCCGCCAGCCGGTGGCGCGGGTCAGCGGCAGCGCCATCAACCTGGGCGATTTCCAGAAGGCCGTCCGTTATCGCCGTTTTCTGCTGATCCAGCAGTATCAGCAGGTGCTGGCCCTGCGCGAATTCCTGGGGACTGACGCTCAGTCGCTGCAATACTACGAGAGCCAGCTCCAGCAATTAGCCAACTATCTGGCTGACTCAGAAACGCTGGGGCGGCAGGTGCTCGACGACCTGGTGGACGAGCAGTTGATCCGGCAGGAGGCCAGCCGGCGCGGTCTGGCCGTCGGCGCAGAGGAACTGGAGGCGAGATTTCAGGAGTTCTTTGGTTATTTTCCGAACGGCACGCCGACGCCGACGATTACCCCCTCGCCGGCCCCCACCGACGCGCCGCCGACGGTGGACCCGACGCAGGCGGCCCTCTGGACGCCGACACCCACCCTGACGCCGACGGCCACCGCGACCACCGGACCATCGCCCACGCCGACCGCCACCGGGACGCCGCGTCCCACGGCCACGCCCTTCACGGCGGAGGCTTACGCGACGCGCGTGGTGAGTTACACCAGCGGCCTGAAAGAGGTGACCAACCTGAGTGAGGCCGACTTCCGGCATTTCCTCGAAGCGGAGATGTTGCGTGAAAAATTGCAGGCGGCCCTCGGGGCCGAAGTGTCGGGCACTCAGGAGCAGGTGCACGCCCGCCACATCCTCATCCGTGTTTCGGATGCCACCTCGGAAACGGTTAAGGCCGAAGCCAAAACCCTGATTGACGAGGTCCTGGCCAAACTCAAGGCCGGAGAGGACTGGGCGGCGCTGGCAGCGCAATACTCGCAGGACCCGTCCAACGCGCAGGAGGGCGGCGACCTCGGCTGGTTCAAGAAGGGCGACATGGTCAGCGAGTTCGAGCAGGTCGCCTTCAACACACCCGTCGGCCAGATCAGCGAGCCGGTGCTGACGCAGTTCGGCTGGCACATCATCCAGGTGCTGGGGCGTGAAGAGCGCCCGTTGACCGGCGCCGACCTGGAGCAGGCGCGCCAGAAAGCCTTCGACGACTGGCTGCAACAGCAGCGCCAGGCTGCCGACCCGGACGGCAAGCTGCTCGTCGAGACCCTCGACACGTGGATTGACTACGTGCCGGAGACGCCGACTCTGCCGGATTTGGCGCGGTAGGTTGACCCACTTGAAACGAAGAGAGCCGATGCGCTCCGCATCGGCTCTCTTTTTATCAACGAATGAAGCGGAGGGCATGAATAGTTTTCAGGGCGTGATTAACTTTCTGAACCACTCCGCAATCTCGGCAATTGTGCGCGGTTGGACTGGTTCGCCTGCCGATTGCCGCATATTCTCTTCGGCAATCGAAACGCAGAACTCCACTACTTCGGTCAGTGGAAAAGAGTTGGGAATGGAGTAGCCACACTGCTCGAGGAAATAGAGCGCCGCAGAGAAAGCCGTGCGCTTAGTTCCATCCATAAACGGATGGTTCTTGATGAGCGAATGAAAGAGCGCCGCCGCTTTCTCCAGGTCAGTCGGGTAGAACTCCTCGCCGCCAAAGGCGGCAAAGGGGCGTGCGACAGCAGAATGCAGCAGAGTTGCTTCTCGCAATCCGGCAAGTCCCCCTGTTTCGGCGATGATGACCTCGTGAATTTCGTAAACGCGCACTAGCAAGGAGGCAACTTCATCGGCGCGCTCCTCGGCGGAGGGTCGTTCCTGGGACACAGCTATTGCCGGGCGAGGGTCTCAAACAGTTCACGGTTCCGGCTCATCAGGCGGCGCACAAAGGGGATGGCGCTTTCGGAGAATCGTCCCTCAGAGCGCCGCTCTGCCGTCGCCTCAGCGTTGGCCAGCCAAATTTCCAGCGCCGCCTGTGCGATAGCCTGTATTTCCTTGTCGCTAACCTGCTTTTGGTGCAGTTGTTGTACCAACGTGTCTGGCAGTTCAAGGGTGAGCGTTGTCATCTTTGACACCTCGGCTTAGTCCTGATAGTGGAATATCCATAGGATATTCAGCCATACTTGAAGTATAGCACACTGACAGTTGCAGCCTCTTCACCCCTTTGCTTTGTCACCCTGCCCATTCGTCCCCTCCGTCGCAAATTTCTCCCCATCCAACCTCAACCCAATCACCTGGCTCGCGCTGTCCGCGCCCATGGTAATGCCATACACCGTGTCGGCCACCTGCACCGTGTTGCGGTTGTGGGTGACGATGATGAATTGGGTGCGCTCGGAAAGCTCTTTGAGCATTTCGCGGTAGCGGCCCACGTTGGCTTCGTCGAGCATCGCGTCCACTTCGTCGAGCACGACGAACGGGGTGGGGGAGACGCGCAGGAGAGCAAAGATGAGGGCGCAGGCGGTGAGGCTGCGCTCGCCGCCGGAGAGCATGGCCAGGCTCTGCGGGCGGCGGCCCGGCAGCCGGGCCTGAATGTCCACGCCTGTGGTCGTGAGATGATCCGGGTCGGTCAGCACCAGTTTGGCGGACCCGCCGCCGAAGAGCCGCGCGAAGGTGTCGCGGAACTCGTTGGCGACCGCGTCAAACGTCTTGCGGAAATCGCGCTCCATCAGCACGTCCATCTCGGCGATCACTTCGCGCAGCTGGGCCTGCGCCGCGTGCAGATCGTCCACCTGCGTCGTAAGGAAGTCGTGGCGTTCTTTAACTTCCTGGTACTCCTTCTCGGCTTCGGGGTTGATCAGGCCCATGCGCCGCCACTGCGCGCGCTTGCGCACCAACTGGTCTTCCAGGTCCTCGGGCAGCGAGTCCCGGCGCTCCAATTTCTCGACCAGCGGGTACATGGGCAGGGGGGTGGGGCCGCTGACCGTCTCGCCGTAATCAAACTCGACCAGCCCGAAATCCTCCTCGATGCGGCGGCGCATGTTGTCTATTTCTTCCTGCTTGCGCGTAAAGTCGAGCTGCGCCTGCTGGTTGCGCTTTTCGGCGGCGTGCAGCGCGGCGCGCGCCTGCGTATCGCCGGTTTCGAGACGGGTCTGTTCGGCCTCGAGCGCAGCCAGTTCCTTTTCTTTCGGAAGCCTCTGCCCGGCGAGGGCGTCACTCTGACTCTGAAGGTCTTGCTCGCGCGAGCGGGCCTCGGCCATCGCCTCCGCCACCGCGCGCGCTTGCGCTTCGAGCTGATCGGCTTTGGCCTGGCGTTCGGCGACGACGGTCTCGGCCGCGGCGCGGGCGCGCTCCAACTCGGCGGCGCGGGTCTGCGCATCCTGCGCGGCGCGCGACGCCACGGCCAGGGCCGTCTGCCAGCGCGCGAGGTCGGCGGCCGAGTCGTCGGCGGCGAAAGCGGCGCGGGCGGCTTTGGCGGACTCCAGATTTTCCAGCGCGGCGTGACGTTCGGCGTAAACGCGGTTGAGTTCTTCTTTCAGGGCCTGAGTCTCCGCCTCAACCTCGGCGATTTCGCTTTCAATCAGGGCGACTTGCTCACGCTGGAATTGTGTGTTGTGTGAAACGCGCTCGGCCTCGAGGGCGGTGGAGTCGCGCGAGACCGAGGTCCGGCGCTCGTGGTCGAGCGCATTCTTCAGCGCGGCCTGGAGTTGGGCGAGCGCGGTTCGCGCTTCGTCCAGGCGGCGGGCGGCGGCCTCGCGCTCGGAGTCGAGCCGGGCGCAGGCGGCGGTCTGCGCCTCGATTTCGGCGGCGAGGTCGCGCCGCTCACGGGCCTGCTGGAGCATAGTGGGCGCGGCTTCGCGGCCAATGAAGACGGGGCCGGAGAGGTGGAAGACCTCGCCGTTCAATGTGGCGATGATGGCGTCGAAGGGAAGGGCGGGCGCGGGAGCAGGCGCACCCCCCATGTCGGGGGGCAAGCGGCCTGCCCCTACGGGGTCTGTAGGGGCGGGTCTTGCACCCGCCCCCACCCCCACCCCTGCGGCGGCATCGACAAGGCGTTTGGCCACCGCCGAATCTTGAACAATCACCACCCGACCGAGCAGCAGGTTGACCACGCGCGCCAGGGCAGGATCAGAGGGCGCCAGGAGGCGCGCGGCGACGCCGAGGACGCCGGGATGTTCCGGGACGGTGAGCGGTTCGGGCGCGGAGAGATGGTCAAGAGGCAAGAGGGCCGCGCGCCCATTCGCAACTCCGAGCAGCGCGGCGGCAGCCTCAATTTCCCCGAAGTCGTCAATCACAAGCGCTTCCAGATAGG
>DAOTXG010000421.1:0-13883 GCA_034435515.1 Anaerolineales bacterium | reverse complement strand
CAGGAGCGGGACGCACATCTCCGAGCGGGTGTCCGGCAGGAGCGGATTAGGCCGGAATGAGCGGCTGGCGGCGGTGTCGGCGACGATGACTGGCTGCTTTTCGGCGGCCGCCCGGCCATTAAGCGACCCTGGGCCGATGGGCAGGCGGTGCGCCCGCCGGAACAATTCCTGGCCGACCTCGCCCGTGCCGGCGCGCAGCTCTAACGCGGCGCCGCTGGGATTCGTCAGGTAAATTTGTGTGTAGTACAGGTCGAAGCGGGCGCGGATGAGTTCGACCGCTTCCGCCAGCAGCGCGTCAAGCGCCCTTACTTGCGAGAGGCTGCGGCCAACCTCGCCGGCCAGTGACAGGTCGCGCGTGCGTTCGGCGACGCGCCGTTCCAGATCCGCCAGCGCCTGCCGCAACTGCGAAATCATCGCGTTGAACGTCCTGGTCACCAGACCGATTTCGTCATTGGCGAAGACGCGGGCCGTGGTCTCCAACTGGCCGGCCGCCGCGCGGCCAGCCGCCTCCCGCAGCGAGTTCAACGGCAGAATGATGCTCCGCAGCAACACCACCAGCAGGCCGATCCCCAGCAACGTCACCGCGGCGCCCGTAATGATCATCGTCCTGATGGCCGTTTGATAGGAGCGAACGGCGTCTTCATAAGAGACCCGGGCAAACTCGAGGTTGATTTGCACCAACCGGTCCATCGCCGCCTGAACGCGCTCACCGGCTTCGGTCAGCCTTTGAATCTGTTCCGGCTCAATCTCCCCGGCGAGAACTAAGGGAATGATCGTATCGCGCAGCGCCAGGTAATTATCGAACTCCTCTTGCAGCCGCTGGAAAGTTTCAACCTCATCCGCTTGCAGACGCAATTCTCCGTTTCGTTCCAACATCTGGGTGAAGGGAACGCTCAAGGGAGTGATCCACTCGGTCTCGTACCGATCCAACGCGCTCTGGAACTCGGCATCCAAACGCTTGATCCTCGGCGCCTCGGCCTCTACCGCCTGGGGCGATAACCGGCCGCTGGCGGTGAGGTTGTAGGCGGCTTCGGTTTCGCTTAAAGCCCGGTTGGCTCTATCGAGCGTATCAATCGGGATCAACATGAAGTTGTACAGGTTGTCCGCCTGGAAATTCATGTTGTTCAAACCGAGCGAGCCGGCCACGCCGACGACGACGACCGCCACGACCAGGAGGGCGAGGTTAATGGCCGCCTTCACGGTCAAGGAAACGTTCCACGGACTCCGGCGCAGGCCGGCAAGCGTTGGGGAGAAGATGCGCGGCTGAGGGGAAGTCGGCGCGGCTTCAAGGCGCGCCGGCGCCGCCGGGGCGAAGGGGGCCGCGGCCGGGGGTTTAGGTTCTTGAGCGGGAACGCCGGCCGGCGGTCCCGGTTCGGGCGTCGCCTGTTCCGCGCTCGAAAAGAGCGACTCAAGCCGTTTGGAGTAGCGGTCGTCGGACATAGGTCAATAACTCCTCGGCCAATTGCCGGTAATGCTGCGCCCCCGGCCCTGGCGGGCGGGTGTGGTGATGGGCTGCCCCAGCAGTTGGCTCTCGCGTAGTTTGCTGGCGATGACGTAGGGCATGGCGTTCAGTTCCTGCCTTTGGCCGCCAGGCTCAACTGCGCGCTGGCGCGCTGCGCGCCGAGGGCCTGCCCCAGCTCGCGCGCGGCCACTTGTAAAACTTCTTCCACGGTCGCCGCGCTCTGAATCTTCTGGCCGATGGCGACCGCCAGCGCTTCGCGCTCCGCCCGGCGCTGGGCCTCGGCGTACAGGCGGGCGTTCTGCAACGCCACGGCCGCCTGATCGGCGATGGAGCGGAGCAGGTCGGCGTCGGCCGGCTGGAGACCGTTGACGACGTCATGCTGCACGTCTAGCACGCCCAGCACCTCGCCGCCTGCGCTGATGGGCACGGCCACCTCGGATTTGGTCTCAGGCAACAGCGGGTTAGGCAGCCAGCCCGGGTCCTGCGCAGTGTCGGGGACGAGCACCGGGGCGTTGGTCTCGGCGGCGCGGCCCACCAGCCCGCGCCCGCGTGCGATCTTGTGGCCTTGGGCCAACATCACCTGCCCCGCTTCACCCGTGCCGCCGGCCATCACTAAATTCTCGCGCTGCTCGTCAAACAGATAAATGTGGGCGTGATAGTAATTGAAGGCGCTCTGCACCTGCTCCACGACTTCAGTCACCAACTGACGTTGATCGAGGATAGTGGAGAGGCGTCGGCTGACCTGCGCGCTGGCGCCCAACGCCTTGGTCCGGTCGGCTACCCGTTGTTCCAGCGTCTCCAGGGTGGTCCTCAGTTGCGCGGTCATCGTATTGAACGTCGTCGCCAGGTTGCCGATTTCGTCCTGCGCCTCCACGCCAGCCTGGGCGGTGAGGTCACCCGCGCGGACTTTTTCGGCCACCCGGGTCAGCCGATTGATTGGGGCAGCCAGGACCTGCGCGGCCAGGACGGCGAAAATGGCTGCGGCCAGGGTAATGCTGACCGAGACGAGAATACTGGCGCGGGTTTGCTCCTCCAGCGGCGCCAGGAAAACCGATTGTGGCGCAACGTAGACGACCGTCCAGGGCCGAGTGGTCACCCGGACGGCGGCCGCGGAGGCCCGCTGGTTATCGAGCGCGGTCAGCGGGGAGGTGAAGAAGGGTTGAGCGGCGGCGGCCGCGATGCCGGCCGCCAGTTCAGGCAAATCGGTCGAGAGCCTCTCTGAGAAAAAGGCCGAGAGGCGGCGTTGTTGTTGTAGTTCGGCGACGCGGGCCGGATCGAGCGGCACAATGGTGTTGAAGATCAGGTGGGGCGCGGCGCCATGCGCCAGGCGGATCTGAGCGTCGTCCACCAGAATGCCAAAGGACTGCGCGCCCGCCAACCCATTGCTCTGAGCGACAAATTGCTGGAGGAGGGCAGCATTGTACCGCACACGCAGGACGCCGATGATATCACCGCTCTGATTGCGCACCGGGGCGCTGAAGTAAAGGGAAGGACTCCCGGTCGAAACCGAGAACTCGACCGGGGAGGCGTAAGGCTGGCCAGACAGGATCACCTCCTGGAAATAATCCCGGTCCGACTTGTCTGTGCCCACGTCAGCCGCCAGGGTGTCAGCCCGGTCAATGCCGTCACGGTCGAGCAGCGCATACGAGGAGATGTAAACGGGGTCCCGGCGGTTGAAGTTGCGCAGAATTTCGGCCACTTCTTGTTGCAATTCCGAGCCAACCCGTTGGTCGGCCGGCAGTTCCAGGAAATCTACAAAGTCAGGGAGTTGGGCTTCGACGCGAAGGGTGTTCAACGAACTCTCGACGAACGTGTCGAGCTTGAGGGCTGTTTGAGAAGCAGCGGCGATGAGGCTCTGGTTGGCGTTGACGGTCAGCGTGCGGCGGCTGGTGAGGTTATTCACCATGCTCAAAATCACGAGCGGGATCAGGGAAACGACTAAGAAGAAAAGAATAAGTTTGGCGCGCAGGCTGTAATCGCGGAACCGGCGCACAACGAAGACGCCGTAAACCATCGCCAGTAGGCCGGCGACAAGGGGCGTGGCGATCTTGAGCGCGGGCACGTCCAGCCGATGAGGGAGAGGCGCAAACAAATCCAGCAACAATACGGCAACGGCTGCCAGGATCGCGGACAGGATGGCCGGCACGGCTGAACGGGCTGGCAGGGTTAAGGCGGCCACCCCCAAAGTGAGAATGACGGCTATCGCCGCCAGGGCGATGCCCAGGCTGGCAATCAGGCTCGCGATAAGCAGG
The DNA here is from genome assembly GCA_034435515.1 of Anaerolineales bacterium. Classification (GTDB taxonomy): domain Bacteria; phylum Chloroflexota; class Anaerolineae; order Anaerolineales; family UBA6663; genus DATDRS01. Next base: position 10,169 of record DAOTXG010000421.1, on the reverse strand, counting down.
ATCGCGGCCAGCATCGCGCCAATCATCAACCCCATGCCTAAACCGGGGCGGCCGCGCCGGCTTAAGCCAGCGCTGACGAGCGTGACGGCGCAATACGCCAGCATCACACCCGCCTCCGCGAACAATTGCCAGGCGCCGGTCTGAAATGCCAGATAAAAGGAATAGAGGGTATACACCCCGGCAGCGCCCAGCATCAGCAGCGCTGTCCGAAACGCAATCGGGGCAGTCTGCGAGGCCGGTTCGGTCGGAGGGAGTTTTGCTGTTGTCATGGCTGCTTCTGTCCATTTCCGGTTTTAGCCGGGCCAAGTTTCACCTGAGTGCGCGGCGCGCCGAGCGCCCGTCCCAGTTCACGAATGGCGACCTGGAGGGCTTCGTCCACCGTCGTCGTGCTTTGAATCTTCTGGCTGATGGCGTTGATCAGCGTCTCGCCTGCCGCCCGCCGCTGCGTCTGTTCGTAGGCGCGGATGTTTTGCAGCGCCACGGCCACCTGGTCGGCGATGGATCGGATCAACTCGGCGTCTTCCGGCTGGAGGCCATTGACGACCTTGTGCTGCACGTCGAGCACGCCGAGCACCTGGCTGCCGATCGCAATAGGCACGGCGACCTCGGCTTTGGTCTCCGGCAGCAGCGGGTTGGGCAGCCAGCCCACCGCTTGAGAGACGTCGGGCACGAGCACGACCGTGTTCGTCTCGGCGGCGCGGCCGACCAGGCCTTTACCGCGCGGCAGGCTGTGCCCGCGCGCCAGCATCACCCGTCCGGCTTCCCCCGTCCCGCCGGCCATCATCAGGTTCTCCCGTTTTTCGTCGAACAGGTAGATGTGCACGTGGTAGTAGTTGAAAGCTTCCTGCAGTTGCTCGACTACTTCGCCGACCAATTGTTGGCGGTCGAGGATCGTGGACAGGCGGCGGCTGACCTGGGCGCTGGTCGCCAGCGCTTTCGTGCGGTCGGCGACGCGCTCTTCCAACGTCTCCAGCACGCCCTGCAGCTGCGCAGTCATGTTGTTGAAGGTCGTGGCCAGGGTCCCGATTTCGTCCTGCGCCTCCACCCGGGCCTGGGCCCGGATGTCGCCCGCGCGCACCTGCTCGGCGACGGCGGTGAGGCGGAGGATGGGGCCGGAAAGGAGTTGCGCGACGAACACGGCCAGCAGGGCGACGACGAGCAGGATCGCCAGGCTGGTGAGCACGCTGGCGCGCGCGGCCGCATTCACCGGCGCCAGGGCCTCCGCCGGGTCCTGCGCCACGATCAGCCTCCAACCCAATTGCCGGATCAGTTCGCCTTCTTCCGGGTCCAGGGAAATGACCGGCGCCTGGCTGACCAGACGCGCCTCGCCGCCATAAGTCAATTGGGCGACGTCGGCCTCCACGAACGCGTTCAAGCGCACCAGGGTGTCCGTATCCACGACCTGGCGGTCGCCCTCCAGCCGGAGCAGCGCGCCGTCCGCCAGCAGCAGGTCGGCGCCGCCCGTCCGGCCGAAGCGCACGGAGGCCAGCAGCTCGGCGATGGCCGAGACGCGATAGGTGGTGCGCAGCACGCCGATGACTTCCTCGGTGCCGTGGGCGTACAGCGGCAAGGCGATAATGCTGGCATAGGTCTGGCTGCTTTCGTCAAACTCGGGTTGGCCGATGTAAGGCGCGCCCTCGCCGTCGGCGTAGGCCGCCTGCCACCAGCCCTCGTCTGCCTGGTAGTAGTCGGAGGTGCGATTGGTGGCGGCCACATTCGCGCCATACTTGTCGGTCACAAATACTTCGACATTTTCGGGAAAGGTCGCGCGGTATTCACTTAACTCGGAGGCGACTTCGTTATGCAAGACCACGCTCACCAGCGGATGGGTGTCGTCGTTCGCCGCATCGGCGGCGCGCCATTCCTGGTCCAGCGTTTCCAGTTGAGCCTGAATGGCCGCCAGGTCGCCCGTATGAAACGCACTGGCGGCTTCGACCGCGTCCTGCACGAGTTTGCTCAGGCCAAACGACTGAAGCAAATCCACTTGCCGGGCCAGGGCCTCGCCGATGGCCAGGCCCTGCGAAGCGGCGAGGCTTTTCAGGTTGGCGCCGACCACGCGGGTCAGGTCGGCGCGCGCGGTGCGGTCGTTGACGAACGCGACCGCGCCTACCGCCAGGACGGCTACGCCGACGAAGGCCGTGATGAGTTTAGCGCGCAGGGAATAGTTGCGGAACTGCCGCCCGATGACCACGCCGAAGCCCAGCATCAAGCCGCCGACGATGAATGGCAGGACCGGGGCGAGGGGGGAGGCCGGGCGCGGCAGAGGCCAGAAGAGGTCCAGCAAAATCGCCGCGATGCCGCCAGCGACGCCGACGAGCATCATCCGATTGGCGAGGCGCGGCGTCAGGGCCGCGCCGCTGACGATAATCACAACGAAGACGGCGGCGACGCCTGTCACCAGGCCCACGCCGGACGTGACCAGCACAGAGCCGAGGATGGCGCCGAGGACGGCGACGTTCATCAGAATGGCCCCCGCCTGATGCCGCTTGGCGCGGGTGAGGCTGAGACAGCCGAGCGCCCCGAGCGCCGCCAGTAGGATGAACGCATTGTTGAGCGTGAACGGCGAACGGTCGTTGAGAATGTCCTCGCCAGCCGACAGGAGGAGGGTGACGACTGCGGCGGCCAGCAAGAGCAACGCCAGCCGAAAAGCGTTGCGCGCCTGGTTCGTCTGCGGAGAGGAAGAGGAAACCGTGGTAGTCATAGAGTTAGAGTGGGGAGTTAGAGTGAGGAGTTAGAGTGGGTTGAAGCGGGAGGCGCACGCTGAAGACGCTGCCTTCGCCCACCTTGCTGTCTGCCGACACCTGCCCGCCGTGCTGCTCCACAATGGCTTTCACAATCGCCAGGCCCAGGCCGTTGCCCTCGATCTCGCGGGTGGCGTCAGACGACGCGCGGTAAAACTTGTCGAAGATGAACGGCAGGTCGTCCGCGGGGATGCCGAGGCCGGTATCCCGCACCACCACGCGGGCAAATTCACCCTCGGTCCCGGCGATGAGGGTGACGGCGCCGCCCTCCGGCGTATACTTAATGGCGTTGCTCACCAGGTTGCGGAACACTTGCTGAATCCGCGACAAGTCCACCTCGACCGGAATATCCTTCGCGGGCGGCTGCCAGGCGAGCGTCTGCCGCTTGGCCTCGGCCTGGCCCTGGAACTCCTTGGCGATCGCCGAGAGAATTTCGCTCAGGCTGTAGACTTCCCGCCGCAATTCCACGCCCATATCCACCCGCGCCAGATCGAGCAAACTTTGTACCAGGTCGTGCATCTGCCGGGTTGCATACTGTATCCGTTCGATAAAGGTCTTCTGTTGGTCGTCGAGCGGCCCGACGAGTTCCATCAAATTGACGTAGCCCAATATCGCCGTAAGAGGATTCTTGAGATCGTGCGAGGCCGTGGCGAGAAACTCGTTCTTCACCCGCTCCAGATGCTTGAAGTGCGTCACATCGTGCAGCACCGCCACGTGTCCGCCGTTTTCAATCGGCGTCGTCATGACCGAGAAGGCGCGTTTGTCCGGCCAGGCGATTTCTTCCTGCAGCGAGGCGCCGGGGCGGCGCGCCCGGTCCAATAAATGGATCAGGTCGTCGTAACCCCGGCCAGCGGGCAGGCGCTGCCCCAACTGCGTTTCCACGTCGGTGAACAGGCGCTCCCCGGCGGGGTTGACCAGCTGCAAGCGCCCTTCGGCGTCGGTGACCAGAATGGCGTCGGCGGCCCCGCGCAGGATGGCGGCCAGGCGGCGCTGTTCCTGTTCCACCGACTCAAACAGCCGGATGCGATCGAGCGCGGTGGCAATCTGGGCCGCCAGGGTCTCCAGCACCACCCGGTCGCTTTCCTGAAACGCCTGGGGTTGGGCGCTGTGAATCGCCAGCACGCCGCCGGCTCTCGCCTGCCAGAAAAGCGGGACGGCAATGGCCGATTGCGTGGGCGGGATATCCACGCCGGGGCGGTGGGTGGCGCGCTCTTCCACTTCGCCGGAGAGGCTGACCGGCTCGCCGGTCACCGCCACCTGCTGGGGCGCCAGCGCCAGCAGCGACATCCGCAGGCCCCTCTCGCCCTCGGCCTGGGCCTGCGATACTAGCTTGAGCGCGCCCGCTTGCGCGCCGCCGCCAATCAGCCACAGTGAAACGAGGGGATAGCCGAGGATCGCCTGAATCAGAGGCGGGACGCGCTCGAACAACTCGGCCGAACGGGTGAAGAGGCTGATCTCGCGCGTGAGCTGGTTGAGGGCGACCAGCTCGTTGACGCGCTTCCGCTCAATCGCGTAGAACTGCGCGTTCTCAATCGCAATCGCCGCCTGGCTGGCGATGGCCTGCAGCAGCATTAAATGATCGGGCGTGAAATAAGCCGGCTGCTCTTCGTGGATCAGCGTCAACACGCCGATGATCCCGCGCCGGGTGAGCAGGGGCAGGCAAATGGCCGAACGGGCCGGGTCATTCGCCAGGGACAGCCAGTGCGCATCCGTCCGGGTATCCTCGACGATGACGCCCGTGCGCACGTCGGCGACGTGCGCCACCACCCCCTCCGTGGCGAAGCGCTGCATCACGTCCGCCGAACTCCACGGCGTGGCCTCCGGCGGGTAAACCAATTGCTGCGCAATCTTGGAGTTGGGTTGGAAAACGACGAGGTGCGCGCTGGTGGCCTGGACCGCCTCCAGGCTGCGCTGCAGCGTCACGCGGGCCAGTTCCTCGACGTCCAGCCGGGTGCTGAGGTCCTGGCCGATTTCCGGGAGCAGTCCCAGTTCGCGGTTGCGGCGGCGCAGGGCGTCTTCGGCGTGTTTGACGCGCAGTTTGGCGCGCACGCGCGCGGCCAGTTCCCGCCAGTCGAAGGGCTTGGTGATGTAGTCGTCGGCGCCCAGCGTCAGACCTTCACGCACGTCGCGCGGCGAGGTGCGGGCGGCGGTGAGGATGATCACCGGGATGTGCGCGATGCCGGGGTCATGGCGCATCTCGGCCAATACTTCCAGCCCGGTTTTCTTGGGCATGTTGATGTCGAGCAGGATCAGGTCGGGTTGTTCCGAGCGCGCTTTCTCCAGCGTCTCCTCGCCGTCCGCCGCCGTCACGAAAGCGTAGCCTTCGTGGGCGAGGCGCGTCGCCAGGAGATGGACGTTGTCCGGCCGGTCGTCGGCCACGAGAATTTTGAACTGCGACGGCGCGGGCGCTTCGACCGGGCGCGGCCGGGGGGCGGTCAGGCCGTCCAGCACTTTGTTGACGATGGCGCGGATCTTGTCCGGCTGGACCGGCTTGACGAGATAGTCGTTGACCTGGAGACGCCGGGCGATCGCCGCCAACCCGGGACTGTCGTAGGCGGTAATCAGGATGCTGTGCACGGGTTCGCGCTCCCCCTGGAGCTGCTCGACCAATTCCAGCCCATTCATGCCGGGCATCATGAAATCGGTGATGAGCACCTCCACCCGCCGGTCGCCGATCACGTTCATGGCCTCTGGCCCGCTGTGGGCCGTGAGGATCTCGACCGGCGTATTAAACTGGCCGAGGGCGCGGGCCAGCGTCGAAGCGGCGTTGGGATGGTCGTCAACGATGAGGATGCGGGCGGGATGGCCGGCTGGCGCAACTGCAGTGTTCATATTGACGATTATAATGAAAGATGCCCCCGGCCGACGATTGGCGTTAGGTAGAAATAGTTGGCGGAGCGAGGTTAGGGGACGGTTTGAAAATCAGTCCACGACCAGGCGATAACCGATGCCCCGGAGGTTGACGATGTGCTTCGACTCGTGGGGGTCAGGCTCCAGGGCCGAGCGCAGTTCGTGGATGTGCCACTTGGCCAGCTCCTGCGCGCCGCGCCGGTCGGTCTGATAGCCCTGGGCCTCCGTCACCAGCGTTTGATAGTCAACCACATCCGGGGCGTGGCGGGCCAGAACGACCAGGTAGTCGAAAGCCGAGGGGGGAATGGTCAAAACTCTATCGCCGAGAGTCGCGCGGCGGGCCTGCAGGTCTATGATTAACGAGCCTCGCTTGAGAAAACGATCCCCCGACGGGGCCGGCCGCACGGGGGCTGGCGGGGCGGTTTCCGGCTGTTCCAGGGCCTTCAGCTCGGCCTGCAGGGCGTTAATCTGCGCCTGAATCTCACGCCGCCGCCGCTCGACGGCCCGCTCGGCCAGAATCACTCGCGTTCGAGCAATCAACGTCTCCGGATCAATCGGCTTCGTGAGGTAATCCGTCGCGCCCAGGCGTACCGCCTCCATCGCCGATTGCAGCGAGGCGTGCGCCGTGAAGAGAATGACCGGGAGTTGGGGATACAGCCGGTGAATCTCTTTGAGCACCTGCAAACCATCCATCCCCGGCAGGTGAATGTCCAGGTAGACTAAATCGTAGGACGCCGCCGCCAGCCGCTGCAGCGCTGCGGGGCCGTCGGCCGCGCTGATGGCCTCGCAGCCGGCCCGCTTCAGGATTTGCGTCAGCGTCTGCCGCAGGCTCGGCTCGTCGTCAATGACTAAAACAGTTCCGGAGAGCGTCATAAGCAGCGCCGATTTTAGTCTGCGGAGCGGAGAAAGACAACCCACTGAGAAACCTGCTCAGAGGCTGTTTAATAAATGCTCCCCACCCGCGCCCTCGCGGTTGGCTGAAGGGCCCGCGCTCACCCGCTCCGCTCGGGGCGCTTCACGAAGCAGGCGGGCTTTGAGCATTTTTCAAACAGGCTCTTCAGCGGTCGGCGACTGAACCGGCAGCCAGACCTTGACGATTGTCCCTTCTCCAACAACGCTGGACACTTCCACCCGTCCGCTATGCCGTTGGATGATGTCGTGTGTAATCGCCAATCCCAGGCCGGTGCCGGCGGCTTTCGTCGTGAAGAAGGGGTCGAAGATATTGGGCAAGGCTTCTGGCTCGATGCCCTGGCCGGTGTCGGCAATCGTCAGCCCCACGCCGCCGGTTTCCGGCGCGTCACGGGTAGAAACCGTCAGGCGGCCCCCGTGCGGCATGGCCTCGACGGCGTTCAGGCACAGGTTGAGGATCGCCTGTTTGAGCTGGTCGCGCAGGCCCATCACGGGCGGGAGGGTAGAGTCAGGCTCGAACTGCCAGTTCACGCGGTTGCGCCGCAGATGCGCGGCGATCAGCTTTTGCACTTCGCCGACTAACCCATTGAGCGAGATCGGCCGGAAGGCCTCCTCCGTCGCCGGCCGATAGGTCTCGCGCAAGCGGTTGATCAACTCGGCCATGCGGTCGGCTTCTCCGAGGGCGACCAGCAAGTCTTCGCGCGCCTGCGCGCTCAGCGCGGTCTCCTGCTTCACCAGGTAGAGGATGTTCTGGATGGTTTGTAAGGGGTTGTTGAGTTCGTGCGCCACCGAGGCGACCAGCCGCCCCATCGCCGCCAGTTTCTCGGTCTGCACCAGCCGGGTGCGAGCCGCTTTCTCGTGCCGCAGAGCCTGTTCGAGGTCGGCGTCCAGGCGCGTATTTTCGAGGGCCACACTCAGCTGTCGCCCCACGTTGATCAGCCAGTGGAGGTCGTTCTCGTCCAATCGCCGCTCCGAGGCCGACTCCACCAGCAAAACGCCCAGCACCTGATCGGCGTGGCCGAGCGGCACGCCGACGGCGGATTGAACGCCGGACGCCGCCGCCACTGGCGCGAAGTCCTTGTCCGCCGTCACATCTGGCGCCAGGACTGGCTGGCCGGTGCGGGCCACGCGGCCGGCGATTCCCTGGTCGAGGCGCAAGAGCGCGCTGTCACCCGTGGGCAGCGCATAACCCTTGCGGGCGCGCAGGACCAGCTGGCCGCCCTGAAGCAGGAAGAGGCTAACGAATTGATAATGGGCGATGGTTGCCAGCGCCTCGACCACCGTTTGCAGCAGTTCGCCCAGGTTGAGGCGGCGGATGAGAATCTGCGTGACAGACTGCAAGGCCTCGGCCTGCGCGGCCCGGCGGCGCTCACTCTCGAACAAGCGCGCATTCTGAATCGCGATCCCGGCCTGCACGCCGAGCGTGGCCAGCAAGCGCTCGTCCTCGGTCGTGAAGACGCCCGGGTTCACGCTGTAAATACTCAACGTGCCGAGGCGCTGTTCGCTGGCATACACCAACGCGACCACGAGCGACCGCACCCGGCTGGCGCGGTCGCGGGACGGCAAATAGCGCGGGTCGTTGGGCGCGTCCGGCAGGTGGATGGTCTTGCCGCTGGCGACGACCAGGCCCGCGATCCCCTTGCCCCATTCAAAGTTGAGGCGTTGACTGAGCAGCCGGCTGCCGGTCTCTGAGCCGGCGACCGCCGCCGGCTGCAGGGTGACTCCATCCGCATCGAGCAAGTGGATCACGACCCGGTCGGCGCGCGGGATCAAGGCCGCCGCCGCCTCGGCGATCTGTTGCAGAATGCGATTCAGGTCGAGCGTCTCGTTCAGGGCGCGGCTGATCGCCGCCAGCGCCTCGCCCTCCTGCAAACGGCGCTGCAGGCGCTCGTTCTGCCGGACGTTCTCGACGGCAATCGCAGCCTGGTTGGCAAACAGGGTGAGCAGCTCGACGTTCGCCGGTGTGAAGCGCCGGTCTTCCTCCCGGAACACCAGGAGGACGCCGCTCACCTGCCCCTGCCAGATCATCGGCGCGGCCATCACGCCGCGGAAGTTTTGATCGGCCGCGTACGCCGCGGCCCGCCGGTCCCAGGTGGAATAGTCGTCGACGACGAGCGGCTGGCCGGTCTGGGCGACGCCCCCGGCGGCGCCCTCGCCATACTTGAGCACGATCCCGGTGTAATCGCGCGGCGTTTGATAACTCACGACGCAGCGGGCTTCTTGGCGCCCCGGTTCGCACAGGTACAATTCACCGCCGGACGCCTCCAACAACCGTGTGGCGTGCTCGACCAGGCTGCGGAGCAGCGTAGACAGGTCGCGCGCCTGCGTGATGTCCAGCAGGACCGCGTGCAGGGCGGCCAGTTCCTCGGCCCGGCGGCGCAGGGCGGCTTCCGCCTGTTTGCGTTCGGTAATATCGCGGGAAAAGACCTGCACGATGTCCTGCGTCTCCAGCCTGACCAACCGCAGGCTGACTTCGACGTCCACCAGCGAGCCATCTTTGCGCCGGTCGCGCGTCTCAAAGCGGTGATAGCCCTGCGCTTTCAGCGCCGCGTAAATTCGAGCCGTTTCCTCGGCGGAGCGCGGGGCGATGATGTCGGCGACTTTCAGGGCCGGCAATTCATCCCGCGTGTAGCCGAGCAGGCGGCAGGCCTGCTCGTTCACTGCCAGAATGTCGCCCTCCAGCGTCTCGATAAAGACGGCGTCGTTAGCCTGCTCAAACAGGCTGCGATAGCGCTCTTCACTCACGCGCAGAGACTCTTCCACGCGCTTGCGCTCCGTGATGTCGAATTCAATCCCCTCATAGAAGAGGGGGCGCCCGGCCTCGTCCCGCACGAGCCAGGCGGAATCCTGCACCCACACGACGCGGCCATCCCGGGCGAGCAGACGATATTCCAAAGCCGACGAGCGGCCTGTTTCTCGGAGGAGGCGCTCGTTGGCCGCCAGCACCCGTTCGCGGTCTTCGGGATGCAGTTGTTTACGCCAGATCTGCGGATCCGCCAGCCACTCGGCCGGCGTGAAGCCCAGCAAGGTCTCAATTTGCGGGCTGACGTAGAGCGTCTTTGCTTCTGCGCCGGCCGCGACGATGTAGGTGACCGCCGGGATTTGCTCCACGAGGGAACGGTACCGGGCTTCGGCGTCCCGCAAATCGGCCTCAACGCCTTCGCGCTCCCACAGTTCAATCTGCAGCCGCTCGACGGCCTCGCGCATCGTCGTCTCGGCCTGTTCGCGCGCTTGCTGATCCCGGGCGTTGCGCAGGGCGATGGACAGATAATCGGCGACCTCGGTCAGCGTCGTCAGTTCGTGTTCCGTCCACTCGCGCGGCTGAGGCGCTTCGAACGCCAGCAGGCCCATCAATTGGTCGGAATGGCTGAGCGGCGCCGCCAGCAGCGCCTGCGTTCCGCCGGCCTCCAGGAAGGCGCTCAAGGGCGTCAGCCGCGCCTCACGGCGGACATCCTCGGCGATGATCACTTCGCCCCGCCGCAGGGTTTGGAGATATTCTCGCGCCTCGGTCAGGTCGGCCTCCCGACTCGCCAGGGACGATAGAGCCGGCGGCGCGACGACTTGCAGCACTTTCAACTGATCCCGTTCGTCCAGTGTGGCATAGCTCACGCGAACGGCGGGGAAGTAATGGCCAATCCGGTGCAGCGTGCGCTCGATAATCTGTTCGGG
>DAOTXG010000420.1:0-7664 GCA_034435515.1 Anaerolineales bacterium | reverse complement strand
AGGGCCGTGCTGACCAAGAGGGATAGCTCGAAAACGAAAAAGGGTCTAGGCGTTTGGCCTAGACCCTTTTCCGCTGCTGACCGAGAACCTGAGTCGGAGAGGCGACGGGCGGATTTGAACCGCCGAATAAGGGTTTTGCAGACCCTTGCCTTGCCACTTGGCCACGTCGCCGTTGGGCGGATAGCAAATGGCAGATAGCGTCTGGCCCTAAACCATCGGCTATCTGCCATCGGCTAACAGAGCGGGCGATGGGATTCGAACCCACGATCTTTTCCTTGGCAAGGAAACGTTCTACCACTGAACCACGCCCGCGTTCTGCGCTGCATTGTATATCAGCGGAGAGGATTGTCAAGTCTCTCCGGACGCCTGGACTCACTGCGATTTGAGTGCCGAGGCCCAGGATCGAACTGGGGACACCCGCATTTTCAGTGCGGTGCTCTGCCAGCTGAGCTACCTCGGCGATCTGTCACCTCTGCGTCAACGTCGTTTCTCTGAGGCGTGGGCATTTTAGCCGAGCGGCTGGGGCTTGTCAAGCAATTTTGTTTTTTTGACCGGGTTTCCCGGCTCTGCTATACTGCCACGCGGTCGTAACTTCAGCGGGGGAAAGGTGTTTTTATGAGTGAACTTTCCGCCCGGCGCGGGCAGGCTGGTCAGGCGCCGGACCCATCCGACGACGCGGCGCTGGTCGCCAGAGCCAAGCGAGAACCGGAGGCCTTCGGCCTGCTCTACGAGCGGTACGTCAAGAAAATTTATAACTACGTGTATTATCGCACCGGCAACGAGCACGATGCGGAGGACCTGACGGCGCGGGTGTTCGTCCGGGCGATGGCGCACCTGCCCGGCTACGACGACCGGGGCCTGCCGTTCTCGGCCTGGCTCTACCGTATTGCGCATAACCTGCTGGCGAACTGGCACCGGGATCAGGGGCGGCGCAAGGTGTTTCCCCTGGACCAGGCAGCCGCCTACGACTGGCACACGCTGCGTTCTGAAGCGCCCGAGGCGGTGGCCGAAAGCCGCGAGGAGCGCGAGCGCCTGCTGCAGGCGATTCGGCGTCTGCCGGACGAACGGCAGCAGCTGCTCATCCTGAAGTTCGTCGAGCGCCTCTCGAACGCCCAGATTGGCGTCATCATGCAGCGCAGCGAGGGCGCGGTCAAGAGCCTGTACCACCGCACGTTGCTGGCGCTACGTGGTGAACTGGCGCGCGCCGAGGCGCCGGACGCCGAACCGGGTTTGCGTTCCCAACATCTCTCAGGAGAGGATCATTGACTCATGGGCAAAATCAGCATCGTCACCGACTCCACGGCTTACATCCCCAGGGACTACCTTGACCGATACGGCATCCACGTCGTCCCGACCGTCTTGAACTGGGGCAGCAAGATGTACCGGGACGGGGTGGACATCACGCCGACGGAGTTCTTCGAGCGGATGAAGACTGACCCGGTCCACCCGACGACCTCCGTGCCCTCCATCGGCGAGTTCCGCGAGGTCTACGCGAAAGCCGCCGCGAACGCCGAGGCGGTGGTCGGCGTTCACCTCTCCGCCAAACTTTCCGGCACCTTCTCCGCGGCCGAACAGGCGGCGGCGATGATCCCGGACAAGACCATCCAAGTCATCGACTCCAACTCGACGGCGATGGCGCTGGGGTTTGTCGTGCTGGCGGCGGCGCGCGCGGCCGCGGAGGGCCAGCCGCTCGATCAGGTCGTCCGGGCGGCGCGCGACACCATCCCGCACACGGGGGTGGTGCTCACCGTCGAGACGCTAGAGTATTTGCGGCGCGGCGGGCGCATTGGCGGAGCGCAGGCGTTTATCGGCGGGCTGCTCGACGCGAAACCGATCCTGGAGCTCCGCGACGGGCGGATTGAGCCGCTGGAACGGGTGCGGACGAAGAAGAAGGCCATGCAGCGACTGGTTGAGATCGCGGTAGAGCGGATCAAAGGACAGGCCCCCCTCCGGCTGGCCACGCTGCACGCCGCCGCGCCGGAGGACGCCGCCTCCATCCTCGAATCGGTCAAAGCGCAGCTCGGCAGCGTCGAGGAAGCCATCCTATCCGAGGTTAGCCCGACGGTCGCGACGCACACCGGGCCGGGCACGGTGGGCCTGGCTTACTGCGCAGGTATTTGAAGTTGCTTCGCAACGCGCCCCAGCGGGGAGGAAGAAGGACCATGACGGATGAAGAACTGATTGAATTATTGAACACCCATGCCGACAGCCTCAGACAAGAGGCGGACCTGACCGAGGAACTGCTGGCGGCGACGCCTGACGCCGAGCGCGGGCCGCTGAAGCCGCTGTTGGCGCTCGCCCGCCGGCTCAAAGCCATCCTCCTGCCTGTGGAGCCCAGGCGCGACTTTGTGGCAGAACTTAAGGGCGAGTTGCGGGCGCAGTTGCGCGAAGCCGCCGCCCGGCAGGAAGAACGGAAGCGTAAGGTCATTTGGATCGCCGCCGGGCTGGGCGGGTTGGTCTATTTTATCGGCCTGGCCGTCGTCAGCGTGCGCCTGTCGCTGGCGATGTTGAGTTTTATCGCCGGGCTGCTCGGCTGGCGGCTGACGCGCCGGGCCGCCCCCAAGACCCGGGTTGCCAGTTAGTGGGCAGGGGCGCACTGCGTCCATGCTATAGTGGGTACGCCTCCCGCCGGTTCCAAACCGGTGGGAGGTTTTTATTGGGCGCGGCGCAACTGGACGACGAGCACGCCGACCCCGGCCAGCGTCATGCCGATGATTTTTTGCGGCGTGAGCGGCTCGTCGAGGAACAGCCAGGCCAGCAGAGGAATCTGGATGAGCATGGTGCTGTTGAGGAGGCTGGATTCGGCGGCGGTGAGGGTGCGCAGGGTGTGGTTCCACAGGGTGAAAGCGAAGGCGGTATTGACGACGGCCAGCCAGCCGACGAAGACCCAGTTGAGCAGGCTGAGGCGCGGCAGGCCCTGGAGGGCGAGGCCGACGGCCAGCAGCGCCAGCGCCCCCAGGCCCATGCTCACCGTCGTGACCAGGAGCGGGGAAAGGCCGCCGTCGCGATTGACGCGCCGCCCGAGGAGGGCGGAGACGGCGTTGGCAAGCACGCCGGCGCCGACCACAATCAGCCCGAAGGTCTGATCGGCCGGAAACGCAGGGGGATAGAAGAAAATCAATGCGCCGACGACCGACAGGCCGGCGCCCAGCCATTGCCGGGCGGTCGGCCGCTCGGCCAAGAAGAAGAGGCTGAGGCCCATCACCGCCAGGGTGGTGAAGTTGAGGAGCAGGTTCACCGTCACCGCCGGGAGGTAAGCCAACCCCAGGAATTGCGCGCCCTGCGTCACAGCGTAGAAAAGCAAGCCCAGGACGAGCAGGCTTCCCCACTGGCGCGACGGCAGATGGCGCAGCGCGGCACGCTGCGCTGGGCGCAAGGCGAAGGGCGCCAGGCAGAGAAAGGCCAGCGTATAGCGCAGCCCGGCGAAAGTCAGCGCCGGGATATCTTTCAATCCGATTTTGATCAGCACCCACGAGGTGGCCCACAGAAAGGTGACGAACAGGGCCTGGAGGATGGCCGTCAGGTGGGAGGCGGGAGACATGGCCGGGCATTATAATACAAGCGAGACCGACGCCGTTTTGGAAACCACAGGAGACAAGCAATGACGCGACGCGCGACGACCGTCAAAGAAATTTTCGACGCCATGCCGGGCAAATTTTTGCCGGAGCAGGCGGGCGACTTGCAGGCGACGATTCAATTTAATTTGAGCGGCGAGGGCGGAGGACAGTGGCGCGTGACCGTGGCCAACCGCCAGATTGCCGCCGCCGAAGGGGTCGCCGGGCATCCGACGTTGACGTTCAGCGCCGACGCCGCCGACTATCTGGCCCTCGTCAACGGCGACCTGAACCCGATCAACGCCTTTATGCAGGGCAAGGTGCAGATTACCGGCGACATGGCGCTCGCGCTGAAACTGCAAAAACTGTTCGGGCAATAGCGCGCTCCGGCCGGCGTTTCCCGCACTTTCGTGCCCTCCCCCATTCCCCTCTTGCCGCACTAACGGCCGCCTCGACTCGGCACGACTTCTCCAGCACGCTATATCCACGCGGACGCGGGCGCGCAGCGCTTTTGAAGCACTGCGCGCTTTTCCTGGAAAAGTTGGAGATTTCGTGGATAGCCTCGTCAAACTTTCTTTTTTCATCTTCATGCTCGGTGGGTTAATTGTCTGCCACGAGGCGGGGCATTTTCTGGCAGCGAGAGGGTTGGGCATTCAGGTCCGGGAGTTCGGCCTCGGTCTGCCGCCCCGCCTGTTGAGGCTGGGCGAGTGGCGGGGGACGGTGTTCACTCTCAACTGGGTTCCGCTGGGCGGTTTCGTGCGTCCCGCCGGGGAGTTCGACCCGGCCTTCGTCGGAGGCTTAGCGGCCAGTCCGGCCTGGAAGCGCATCGTCGTTTTCGCGGCGGGACCTCTGGCCAACTTGCTCGTCGGCTATCTCATTCTCGTCGTCGCCTTCACGCTGGGCTGGCCTGACCAGTTGCGAGTCGCGAGGGTCCTGCCTGGCTCGCCGGCCGCCGCCGCTGGCGTACGCGCAGGCGATCTCCTGCTCCGCGCGAATGGCGCGACAATTCACGACGCGCGTGATTGGACGGCCTTCGTAGAAGACGGCCTCAGTCAACCGGTCCGCCTGGAAATCCAGCGCGGCGCCGGGGTCGTGACGCTGAGCCTCACCCCGCGCAGCGATTGGTCGTCCGACCGGCGGCTGACAGGATTGGACCTCAGGCCGCTCACAGTGAGATATCCGCTCCCCGCCGCCAGCCGCCGCGCAGCCGAGCGCGTCGCTCTCCAGATTCACGAAACGGCGATGCTCCCCATCCGCGCGCTGCGGGGCGAGCTCAAGCCCGGCGAGGCGCGCCTCAGCGGCCTGGTGGGGCTGAAGCAGATCAGCGACAGGATTTTGGAGAATGCCTTCCGAAGCCGGACGCTCCAGCCGGTCCTGAATTTGACCGCGCTGATCAGCGTGGCGCTGGGCTTGACTAATTTGCTGCCGCTGGCCGCGCTGGACGGCGGCCGCCTGGCCTTTGCCCTGCTCGAACTGCTCCGGCGGCGTCCCGTGAACGCCCAACGCGAGAAGCGGATTCACCTGGTGGGCATGGCGGCGATTTTGAGCCTGATGGCGGTGTTGATCGTGCAAGATGTGTTGAACCCCCTATTTTAGGGCGTAGTTCACTTGGGGTTACGGAATGCGCGGCAGGGGTGCGTAGGACTCGTCAAGGAATAACACCGCTCCCGCCGGATTTGCAATCCGGCGGCCAGGCGACTGGATTGCAAATCCAGCCGGAGCAAACTGCAGAGTTATTCTTTTACAAGTCCGTAGTGCGTGTTGTGTGTTCCGTAAAGTGGGTTTCGGACCGGAGCGTCTCAACCCGAACTACGTGGCTGGCGCGGCGGGTCTCTCCGGCAGAACGAGTTCCACGATGACGCCCGGCCCGTCTGGCCGGTTATAGAGACGGCAGCTTCCGCCGACGCCCCAGACGAGCGAGGCGACGGTGGGTAGACCCAGCCCCATGCCGGGCATTTCGCCCGTGAAGCCCTTTTCGCCCTGATAGTAGGGCGTCCAGATCTGCTCCAGTTGTTCGGGCGAGAGAGTCAGGCCGTCGTCGCCGATCTGCCAGGTAATGCGATCAGCCGTGTCGCGCCTGATCTCGATCTCCACGGCAGGCGTGTGCGTCGGGTGAAACTTTTTCGCGTTCTCCAAAACTTCCCAGGCGATGACCTCGATGGCCTGCCGAGGCAAGGCCACCTCGGCGTCTTTCACGTCGTCCGGCGCGTGAAGGTTGACCGCCTTCAATTCCAGCCCGGCGCTGATCTCGGCCATCAGGGGTTCGAATTGCGAAAGCGGAAAGCCGCCCTCACTGTGGGCCAGCGTCGGCATTTGGGCGTATTGCATAATATCTTCGATTTCCCCATACAGACGTTCCGCGCCCCGCAGCGCCATCGAAAGCATATTGACCGCGTCGTCACTCGACAAATCCCAGGTCGTGCGATCCACGGCCATTTCCAGGACCCCCAGGATGGGCACCAGCGGCGTGCGCAGTTTGTGGCCGATCGCGGTGAGAAAGTTGCGCATATCACGCCGGGTCGAAATCTGGGCCGTGACGTTCCGCAGGCGGAGGAGGCGGGCGGGCCCCCCGGTCAGGTTCAGCACCGCCGCTTCCAGCCAGAAGGCCGGGGCGGTAGGCGTTTCGGGTCGCACCAGATAACGCGGGCGGAAAAGCGACGTCGGCGAGGGCGCCGGCCAACCTTCCCACTGCTCCTGCGGCTCAAGGTGATACTGGCGGCGCGCCAGCGTCAAGAACTTCTCGGCAATCGGCGCGTGCGGCTCGCTCTCGACCCCCAGATACAACCGCGCCTTGGGATTGGCGTACAGCACCTCGTCGTCCAGGCCCAGGCGCAGGTAGCCATCGTCGGCCTGTTCCACGACCCACGCCAGCTGTGAACGTTCTTCCTGGAGGCGGCGGTAGCGGTTGAGGCGGGTGATGGTGCGGACGCGGCTGCGCAATTCGACGCGGTCAAACGGCTTGGTGATGAAATCGTCCGCCCCGGCCTCGATGCCTTTCAGACGCGAAGCCCGGTCGTCGAGCGAAGTGACCATGATCACCGGCACCTCCGCCAGCGCAGGATCGGCCCGCAAACGCTCACAGACCTCGAAGCCGTTCATGTTCGGCATATTCACGTCGAGCAGGATCAGGTCTGGCTTGTGTTCGGCCGCCTGCGCCAGCCCCTCCACGCCGTCGGCAGCCAGGACTATGCTGTAACCCTGGTTGTTCAGCAAGTCCTCCATCACTTTGCGGATGGTGAGGTCGTCGTCCACGATCAGGATGGTTGAAGTAGGCTCCATGAAACTCTCCTGCCGGCAGGCCGATATTGCTTGGGGCGTCAACGCCGTGCGGATGATGATAGCCTAGACAACAGAGAGGCGCAATGGCGGGTTAGACCAGATTTCCGCCTTTCGAGCGATTACACTTCTCGCAAAGCAGTTGGATGTTGCGTGCTGTATTGCTCCCCCCCTTGTTCAGGGGAATAATATGGTCGAATTCCAAGTCTTTTTGGCTTCCGCACTTAACACATCGTCCGCCATCGCGTCGCCATACGAATATCTTCACTGCGTCTGGAATTGCGCGCCTGTTGCTATGTGATCCTGGCTCCTCATGTTCTGGCAACTCCGGTCTGAAGAGGGCCTCGAGTTCATGATCCACTTTCTCAACAGCCAGCTGAAATAACAACCTTGCTCTTTCATTTTTTGGGTCATGTCTGAGGGCTTCCCCTAGAATCGTGTGGGCACGCTTAACATCGCCTTTGCTAATTGCTAATTCAGCCAGAGAAATAAGTCGCTCAACCGTTGTTGTCTCGGCGTCCAGTTTGTCAACGGCTTGTTTAAGTAACAACCATGCCTGGTTGATCCTTTCGCTTTGTGGTCCGGAGGCATGCCCATGTGTGCTGGCTTCCCGCAGGATTATCACAGCACGTGCAAGCTCACCCTCGCTAATTGCTTGTTCAGCTAGAGAAATAAGCCGCTCAACTGCTGTCTTGGTGTCCATTGAGACTTCTATGCTCCGTCCTGGATAGGAGATTGATGACCCATCTTGATTTGCTAGTACCTAGTCCCCACAGCTATTCGTGTAGTTAGCAACCCAATGACATCTTCAGTCCTCAACAGCCTTGAAGAACG
>DAOTXG010000419.1:0-5392 GCA_034435515.1 Anaerolineales bacterium | reverse complement strand
TCTCCGGCCAGAGCCGCATGACCGCCAACGCCAAATCGCCGCTGGTGGACGGCATCGGCGACTCGCAGTGCGGCGGGTTCTTCCCGGCCGAGATGAAGTTCGCCGGGTTCGACGGGATCGTGGTCAAGGGCCGCTCTCCGAAGCCCGTATACCTGTGGCTGAACGAGGGCCAGGCCGAGCTGCGGGACGCCGCCCACCTGTGGGGTAAGACCACGACCGAGGTAGACGACATTCTCAAGAAGGAACTGGGCGACGACAAAATCGAGATCGCGCAGTGCGGCCCCGCCGGCGAGAAGTTGGCCCGGCTGGCCGCCATCATCAACATGGGCAACCGCGCCAATGGGCGCACCGGCCTGGGCGCGGTGATGGGCAGCAAGAACCTCAAGGCCGTCGTCGCGCGCGGCAAGTCCAAGCGGCTCAATCTGGCCAATGCGAAGGCGATTAACGAGCTGGCCAAATGGGGCGCGGCCAACGTGGACGGCAACCCGGACGTGCTCGGCCTCAAGGAGCATGGCACGGCCTCAGTGCTCAACTTCCAGAACCAGATTGGCTCTCTGCCCACGCGCAACTACAACGAGGGCGCGTTCGAGACCGCCGAGGATATTTCCGGCGAGAAGATGACCGAGACCATCCTCAAGGAGCGCGACACCTGCTACGCCTGCACCGTCAACTGCAAGCGCGTCGTCGAGACCGAGTACCTGGGCCGCCCCGTCGAGAAAAAGCACGGCGGCCCCGAATACGAGACGCTCTCGACCTTCGGCTCGTACTGCGGCGTGAACGACCTGGACGCCATCGCGTACGCCAACAAATTGTGCAACGAGTACGGCCTCGACACCATCGGCACGGGCGCGACGGTCGCCTGGGCGATGGAATGCTTCGAGAACGGCGTGCTCACCGAGGCCGAGGTCGGCTTCCCGCTCAAGTTCGGCGACGCGGCGGCGATGGTGAAGATGACCGAAATGCTCGCCAGGCGCGAGGGCCTCGGCAACATCCTGGCCGAAGGCTCCCGCCAGGCCGCCGACCGCCTCGAGAAGGGCCACGACTACCTCATCACCGTCAAAGGCTCCGAGGCCCCGGCCCACATGCCGCAGGCCAAGCGCTCGCTCGGCCTGGTCTACGCCGTCAACCCCTTCGGCGCGGATCACCAGTCGTCCGAGCACGACCCAATGATCGAGGAGAGGAGCACCTCGGACCTGTACCTGGGGCGGCTCAAGCACCTGGGCTTCGACAACCCGCTCCCGCGCAAGTCGCTGAACCAGGACAAAGTCCGCTACGCCTACAAGACGCAGGTCTTCTACTCGTTCCTCGACTCGGCCGACCTGTGCCAGTTCGTGTGGGGGCCGGCCTGGACGCTCTACGGCCCGGAGGAGACGGTGAACCTGGTGAAACTCGTGACCGGCTGGGACGATTTCACCCTGGACGAGCTGATGACGGTCGGCGAGCGCCGGCTGAACATGCTGCGCGCCTTCAACGCCCGCGAGGGCCTGGACCGCCGGGCCGACAAACTGCCCAAGAAGTTCTTCAAGGCGCTCGGCGGGCAGGGCAAGACGGCCGGCCGCTCGCTCGACGAAGCCGAGATGAACCAGGT
This sequence comes from Anaerolineales bacterium, assembly GCA_034435515.1. Lineage (GTDB taxonomy): Bacteria > Chloroflexota > Anaerolineae > Anaerolineales > UBA6663 > DATDRS01. The sequence continues at coordinate 3,804 of DAOTXG010000419.1, read as the reverse complement.
GATGGACTGGTATTACGAAATGGCCGGGTGGGACACGGCCACCGGCAACCCGACGCCCGAAACGCTCAAGCGGCTGGAGTTAGAGTGGGCGGTGTGAGGCAGTGACACGTGACGAGTGACGAGTAACACAGGTAACCATGCAGCAGTCACGCGAAGAAGGAGCAGGCTATGACAACGCCGGCGACAACTCCCGCACCGCCGATAGGCCGGCTGGTCAACGCCAAAGAGTTGGCGGCGATGACCGATATTGGCCGGTGTGAGCTGATTGAAGGGAGAATCGTCAAAATGCCGCCGCCCAAAAACAAACACGGACGCTTCGAAGCGAAAATGGGCTTGCTGATCGGCAATTTTGTCAACCAGCATCAGCTCGGTCACACGTTTGTGGGCGAAACGGGCGTCTACATTCGCCGCAACCCCGACACAGTACGCGGCATGGATGTAGCCTTCGTGTCCAACGCCCGCTGGGCGCAGCAACAGGACAAGGACGACTACCTGGAAGTCGCGCCTGACCTGATTGTGGAAATTCTCTCGCCGGACGACCGTTGGCCGGCCGTTAACCGCAAATTGCGCGACTACTTTAGCATTGGCGTGCGCCTGGTGTGGGTCGTGGACCCGGACGAACGCATCATTTACGTCCACCACTCGGTCGCCGACATCCGTGAACTCACCGAGCAGGATACCCTCACCGGCGGCGACGTCCTCCCCGGCTTCAGCGTGCCAGTAGCGGAGGTGTTTGCGGAGTAAGAGCCTGTAAGAGGCCGCCATGCCAATCACCACGGAAGCCCAGGCGCTCGCCATCCTCGACGACCCGAACCAGGACGCCCTGAGCCGCGAGGCCGCCGCCCGCTACCTGGAAAACCACCCCGACCCGCACATCCGCGGCCGCCTGGTGCGCGCCCTGCAGGACGACGACGAGGGCGTGCGCTGGGCGGCGGCGGAGGCGCTCGCCCGGTTGGGCGAGCAAGCCCTCCCCGAATTGCTGCAGGCGCTCACCGACCCGGACCGGGTGGGCGACCCGCGCCTGCGCGAAGTGGCCCACTATACACTCCGGCACGGCTACTACCCCTCGGTCTCGGTGGCCGCGCTGGTCAAGGCGCTGGACGGGCCGACTGCCGACATCGAGACGATGCTGCAGGCCAACCAGGTGCGCCAGCAACTCGACGCGCGGGGGAAATGAACGGCTGGCGTGTGGCCAAGTGAGGGTCTTTATCAACAGAAGGACAACGGCTATGACCAACCTGCCTGTGCCGGATCACGTGGCGGAGGAGATTCGCCGTGAGGCTGAAGCGGAAGGCCTGACCGTTGAAGCCGTCATCCTCGCCGCCTGGCGGCATTATCGCACTTTGGCGCAGCGCAAAAAGATTGAGGCGGAAATGGGGTGGTGGGAAAACCAACCCGCTGAAGAACGCGCCCACTACGCGGGTGAACACGTCGCCATCCACCATAAAGAGGTCGTAGATCACGACCCGGACCCGGTCGCGTTGCACGGGCGCATTCGTCAACGTTTTGGCCGAACGGCTGTCTTGCTTATCCCAGCCGAGGGGCCGCGCGATATACGCATCGTCAATTTCCGGACGGAACGCGCATGAGCCTGCCTTATGACGCCAACTACTTTCCGCCCGCGCCGGTGCTGACGGTCAAACTGGCCTATCCTGGCGAAGCGCTTCAGATTGGTCCTTTCACTGCTATAGCCGATACCGGCTCCGATGCGTCGTTAGCGCCCACCCCCTACCTTGAAGAATTAGGCGTGCCCATATCCTACTCAGCGCGGGTGCGCCTTCTTTTTGGCCCGGCTCGTCGCGTCAATGTCTATCGTGTTGACGTGATCGTGGGCGCCTATCATCTGCCGGCCATGGAAGTTGTCGGCGACGACGAGGGTGCCGAAATCATCCTGGGGCGCAACATTCTCAATCGGCTGATCCTGTTGCTCGACGGCCCGCGCGCCGAGACTGATGTGTTAGACCGTCGCCCCAAGCTCTAGTTATGGTCATCCCGCCCACCGCGCCCTACCGCGCCTATTGGCGCAAACTCGAGCAGAAGAAGCCCACGCCCAAACAGCGGGCGCTGACCGCGCGCGCCCGCCGCGAGGCCCGGCGTCTGGCCAAGATTCTGGCCGAGGAGTTCGGCGCGCGGCACGTGTACCTGTTCGGCTCGTTTGCATGGTTGGTGCCATGGGTCACACCCAAATCGGATATTGATTTGGCGGCAGAAGGAATGCCAGATGGTTCGTGGTGGGACGCGATTGACCGCTTAGAGGAGTCGACCAAGTATGGAGTTGACCTGGTGAGAATGGAAAAAGCGCCGACGCATTTGCATGGATTGATTTTAGAGGCAGGAATTGTAGTTTATGATGCCCAGAAAACGCCAAGCCCTCACGCAAGCTCTCCGCGACGAGATCATAAGCCTGCGGCGCGTGCAAAGAGAAGCCGTCGCTAATGAAACAGAGTTCGGCGACAGGGAACCGGAGGAGCGGCGTGATTTGAGAGGCATCGCCAGCGCGCTGACCGACATCTATAAGGGCGCAGAGAACGCTTTTGAGCACATTGCCAAACACACAGGCGAAGGTTTGCCTTCCGGCGCGGATTGGCACAAGCAGTTGCTCGACCAGATGCAGCGCGAGGCGAAAGGCAAACGGCCAGCCGTCATTGGAAACGAAACCTGCCTCGCGCTAGAAGCCTTTCGCAAGTTCCGACACAAAGAGCGACACCTCTACGGCTTTGATCTTCAGTGGGATCAAGTGAGACCGTTGGCAAAAGCCGCCGAGTCAACCGTAGATTTATTGGTCGCCGACCTCGAAACCTTCTGCCAGTGGCTGGACGCGCTGGGCGCCGACGCGGCCTGACTGCCCCCGGTTGGCCTCCCCTCCCGCCTGACGCTATGAACTTGCTCACGCTGGGGCAATACGAGCACGCCGCCCGCCTGCTCACCGAGATCGGGAAACTGCTGGGCGGCTGGCAGAAGGCAAGCGCCTAAGTAACTCCTCAAAAGTTTTCCGTACTTTTTTGCTCTCGCCGGATTTGCGCGAAGCGTCCGGCGGCCGGGCGGCGGATTGCAAATCCGCCGCGAGCATGAGAAAAAGTAGTAAGAAGTTTTGGATACTTACTTAGCGGGGAGACGTTCCACCGGAACGTCTCTACACCCTTCAGGCGGGCAGACAAGGCTATAAACGGGACTGGCCGATAGAACGCGGGTGGTGCGGGGCGGGGCGTGGAACAATAATCGTAGGCACTGCCGCGCCGCGTACCGCAACAGGAACGAACCGGCGAACTTCAACAACAATGCTGGTTTCCGGGTGGTGCGTTCTCACGTTTTCAGCCTGGCCGGCAGTGCAGGCCGGCGGTTCAGCCGCCGGCTGCCGAGGCCCAAAACGGCGTGGCCAAGTCCCGGCCCTGGCACCATCAGGGCAAATAGAGAACTGTGCCGCCCCCTCCAGTAAGCCCGTCGCCGGGCCGACCGTTGGGGCGGCGCGTTTTGCCCTCCCTCTGCTATAATCACGCCTATCGCTTTTCCACCATCCGCAATCTGCAATCCACAATCACACATGTCTGAATCCGCCCTCAAACACATTGAGCACCTCTCCGTCGCCATCGGCCCGCGCGGGAGCACGACGCCAAAAGAGAAGGAAGGCCACGATTACGTCCAGAAAGTCCTGAGCGAGTTGGGTTGTGAGACGCGCGCAGAGACCTTTCTCGCGCCGACCTCCACCTACACGCCGTTCGTCGTCGGGTTAGGGGTCGCGCTGGTCGCCGAGGCGCTGTTCTGGCTCATCGGCGCGGCAGGCGCATTGGCGGCGGCGGCCCTCGC
>DAOTXG010000418.1:0-4090 GCA_034435515.1 Anaerolineales bacterium | reverse complement strand
CTTACCCAGGCGCGATGACGTATGCCGACAACTTTGGCCTGCTGTTCACTAAAGAGGGCCTGAGTATCGTCCGCCCGCTCATGGCCGGGGGCGCGACGAGCATGTACTGCGGCTGCGCCGCCCGTCCGCCCGCCTGGCTCAAAGAGAAGTACGGCCTTGACCTGGGGCGGCAGGTGGACGAGGCGATGGCCGAGCTCAGCATCGCGCCGCTCCCGCCCGAACTGCGCGGCGCGGCTTCCACACGCATCGCCGAGGCTGCGAGCGCGCTGGGCTACGAGTGGACGCCTCTGCTCAAGTTTATGAACCCGGCCCGCGCCCGCGAGGGCGGCTTCGACTGCGGCGCAAAGTGCATGTTAGGCTGCCGCTGCGGCGCAAAGTGGAATGCCGCCGAGTGGGTGGACGAGGCCGTCGCCACTGGTTGCTGCGAGTTTCTCACCGAAGCCCGCGTGGACGAGGTGATGGTCGAGAACCGAAGGGCCGTCGGGGTGCGCGGGCGATGGCAGGGACAGAGGGTCGAAATTGGGGCGAAGGTCGTCGTGCTCGCCGCCGGGGGCATCGGGTCGCCGCTCATCCTCAAGCGCGCCGGGTTGGCCCGCGCCGGGCAGGGGATTGGCATGGATACGACCGTGATGGTCTATGGGACGTCAAAGTTCCCCGGCAACGGCTACGAGCCGCCGATGACTTACGAGTGGGCCAACGACGAAGTGGGCTACCTGCTCAGCACGCTGATTGACCCCTGGCTGAACTACCTGATTATGACGGCGCTGAAAGGCCCGCGCTATCTATCCCTGTGGCCGCGCTGGGGCCGCACCCTCGGGGTGATGATTAAACTCAAGGACGACCTCTCCGGCGCGGTCGAGTCCGAGCGGAACATCAGCAAGCCCTTTACCCCCCAGGACCAGAAGAAGCTCGACCACGCCGCCGCGCTCGCGCAGAAGATCCTGGTCAAGGCCGGAGCCGACCCGGATTCTCTCTTCATCACCCCCATGCGCGGCACGCACCCCTGCGCCACCGTCCGCGTCGGCGACCTGCTCGACCGCGACCTGCAGACCGAAGTCGCCAACCTCTACGTCTGCGACGCGAGCGCCTTCCCCGAATCCCTCGCCCGCCCGACAGTGCTGACGATTATCGGGCTGGGGAAGCGGCTGGCTGGACAGCTGATGGCTAATGGCTAATGGCGTATGGCCGATGGCTAATAGCGCATGGCCGATGGCATCCGCCATCTGCTATCCGCCATCGGCTATCCGCCATCGGCCATCGGCCATCGGCCATAAGCCCACACCGCCGGCATCCCGCCCGTGTGCAAAAACACCACATGGTCGTTCGCGCCCCAGCGCCCTCGCTTGACCAGATCAATCAGTCCCGCCATCGCCTTGGAGGTGTAAACCGGGTCGAGCACTAGTCCCTCCTGCCGCGCGGCGAGTCGTAATGCGTCAATGGCTGCGGGGGTAGGGCGGGCGTAGGCCTGGCCCACGTAAGTGCGCTCGATCAGCGGCACTCCTGAGCCTGTCGAAGGGTCGGCGCGAAACTCGTGCGGCTCGCCGAGCAGCGCGCAGATTTCCGTGGCGAGCGCGGCAATGGAGGCCGGGAACTCGCGCCACAGTTTCCCCACGTCAATGCCGAGTAAAGCGTGGCTGCTGTTGAGAAGATGAAATCCGGCGAGCAGCCCGGCTAACGTCCCGCCTGTGCCCGCCGCTGTGACGACGGTTGCGCGCTCGATCCCGCGTTCCCGCAACTGCTCTTCAGTCTCCATCGCCGCCAGCACGTAGCCCAGGCAGCCAATGGCCGTGTGTCCGCCGGCGGGGATGAAGTGAACGCGCCTGCCCCACAGCGACGGCGTAAGCCGGACGATCCACCGCACCAACCGCGTGGCCTGCTCGATCGTCATCGAAGGCTCTTCACTCTGCCCGAACGGGATGAAATGCAGATGCGCGCCCAGCAGTTTGAGCAGGAGCAGGTTGCCTTCGGGCCTGGCGGGGCGGGGGGCAAAGTAAAAGCAGTGCGCCTCCAGGCCGAGCGCCCGCGCCCCCGCGCCCAACTGCCGCGCGAAGTTCGATTGCAAGCCCCCGAAAGTCGCCACGACCTGCGCTCCCCTGGCCTGCGCCTCCCCCAGCAAAAATTCCAGTTTGCGCGTCTTGTTGCCGCCCATAGCCGGGCCGACAAAATCGTCGCGCTTGACCCACAGCGTCGGTCCCCCCAGGACTTGGGTGAGTCGCGGCAGCGCCTCCAGCGGCGTGGGGAACTGCCCCAGCCGCACGCGGGGGAAGGATGAGAGGCCGTTCACTACCCCGCGATCTGCTTCGCCTTCTCCGCCGACTTTTTGACGGCGAGCAGGAAGCCGCTGACCGGGTTGCCCACGGTGGCGATGATCACGTCGAGGCCTGCTTCCCCACCAGCTCCTTCGCTTTCTCTGCTGTCTTCTTGGCGACCGTGAGGAATCCGCTCACCGGATTGCCAACAGTGGCAAGGATCACGTCTAGAATGTCGGGCGCCATGCGTCCGATAATACGCATGTGACGTGCCACAACCGATTCGTCCGCATAGTCGCCCCGGTCTCTTGCATACTGCTCCAGTTCCCTGACCTCGGCGCGCAAATCGTCTTTGTCTTCCGGGCGGGTGTTCGGGCGATTATCAACGGTGGCATAGAGCGTTTGGAATAGCTTGGCCGTTCCCTCGACACCGGCGCCGAGGCTCATTATCTGGTCGCGCCCGACGAAGGCGCCACCGCCAGTGGAAACATTCCCTCCAATGTACGCCCCGCCACCGGTCTGTACAACCCGGTCACCCCCGACCTGAGTTTCATCGCCCATGTTCACGCTGCCAGCCAACGAGCCCACATCCTCAGATTTCTTTTTCACAGATTTGCTTGCCATTGCAGATTCTCCTCGCTAAGGACTCCGCTGATTGAGTCTATGGTGCAGGGCTGCCTGCTCCATTTGTCTGCGCCAGATATTGTCTGGCTGCCAGGACCTCCGGGCTGTCGGCCGGGGCCTTACTGATTATAACCTCAAACTCCTTCCGGGCATCGTCTTTACGTCCTAGTTGGTCCAACGCCAGAGCCAGGTTGTAGCGCGTGATGTTCTCGAACTGGGGATTGTCGGCCTGCAGGACCTTCTGATAGTGCTGTAATGCTTCGTCATATTTCCTTAGTTGAGCCTTGAGTAGACCCAGATTGACGTGTGCGTCCAATAATTGGTCATTCTTCCGGATGGCGGTTTCCAGGTCCATTTGCGCCTGATGCAGGTACTCCGGCCCAAGCTGCAGGTAAGCATAGCCACGCTTGGCATAGGCCGCGCCGGAACTGTCTTCGAACAAGACGGCCTGGGAGAGTTTGTCAACAGCATCCTCGAAACGGGTTAAGCCAATGAGCGCGTTCCCCCAGCTGATCCAGAGTTCGGACCGCCTTTCGTCCAATAGGAAAGCGCGCTCAAAGTCCTTGACCGCAAGCCCGAACTTGCTCTGAGCGTTATAGGCCACACCGCGATTGAGATACGCCACCCCCAGCCGGTCGTCGAGCCTGAGCGCCTCGTCCAGGTCCTCGATGGCGCGGTCGAGGTAGCCCATTTTCATGTAAGCCAGTCCCCGATTGTTGAACGCCTGCGGATTGCGATTGTCCACGTTGATGGCGCTGGTGCACTCCTTGATCGCGGACTCGTATTCGCCCCGGACGAGGTAAATCAGGCTGCGATTGTGATAGGCTATGGCGAGGCTGGGATCGAGACGGATGGCCTCGCTGTAGTAATCAAAGGCCCTGTGCAGGTCGTCAGTCCGGCTGGGCTCGCCGTCCTGCAGACTACGCCGATAGTACGCAGAGCCCACGCGGTAATACAGTTCAGGATCGTTAGGATTTTGGTTGAGCAGCTGCTCACCCGCTTCGATGGCGCGGTCAAAGTCGGTTTCCTCAAGCGCGCCGATCAACAGGTCCATCCCTACACTGGCGCGCTGGCGGGCCACGAGCGCGGTGCGTGAGTAATACTCGGCGATGTAGGAATAGTTCAGAAAGTTGGCGTAATCGCCGACCCGTTCGAGTTCATTGGCGTCGGATAGACCCAGCGTCGCCGCCAGCAGGTTGCGCGCCTCGGTGCGCCGC
>DAOTXG010000417.1:0-3728 GCA_034435515.1 Anaerolineales bacterium | reverse complement strand
AGTTTCACGGCGTCGCGCCCCCCGGCGGATTCGGCCCACACGATGACTTGCGCCTCGCCCGCTTCTGCCGCCGTCGCCGTCCAGCCGACGATGCGCTGCTCGCCCGGCGCAAGCGTGACGGTCTGTGTGACCGCCGAATTGACCTGCAACCGTGTGACCTGGAGGCCGACCACGACCTCGCGCTGGCTTTCACTGTAGTTGTGAACTATCGCGGACAACTCGATCCGGTCGCCGGCCGTGAGCACGCGGGGCAGGAGCGGACGCACGATAATGTCCTGATGGGTCGTGACGTTAATATGCGTCTCACTCACTTGTGTGTCCGCCGTTACCGCTTTAGCCGTTAGTCTCCAGCTCGTCAGATTATCGGGCAGGGGGATCGTCACCGCCGCCTCGCCGTTCGCGTCGGTGAGCAGGCTGGCAATCCACTTCGCCGTGTCGGGGAAATTGCTGCGCGGGTTGCCCAGGCTGGCGCCGTCGCCGCCGCCTCCGCCGCCCCATTCATTCAGGTAACGCCACAGGGCCATCGAGTCGTAAGTGCGGACGATGTTAGCGCGCTCGAAGTAGAAAGCGTCGAAGATCGGGCCGGACAACTCGTCGCTCAGGCTGAAGATTGCCTCGTCCACCAGCGCCAGCGAAACCTCGGCCAAAACCGGTTCGCCCCGCGTATTGGTCACGCGCACGGTAAAGGTCGCCGTCTCGCGCGGGGCATAAGTCAGCCTGTCCGGGGTGAGTGTGATCGTCAGCGTCTTATCCGTCACGGGGACGCGCAGGTTCACCGTCGCCGTGCGCAGACGGCTGTCGGCGAGACTGGCGTAGGTGTTTTTGTCCAGCGCCGAGGTATCTTGTTCTCTCCAGGCGTTGACCGTGACGTAAATGTTCGGCGCATCATCCGCCTGGATGGGGACCTCCACGCGGGTGAGCGGCGCGGCGAGGTTTACCAGTTGTTCGCGGCGCGTCGTGCCCCTCTCGAAAGTGAGCAGGGCCGGGCCGTCGAACGACGACTCGACGATCAATTGCGCCACGTCGCCCGGTGTGTACTGGTCACGGTCGGCGCTGATTTTGAGATCATTATTCGACTGGGCTTCCCAGCGCGCGGCCTCGCTGAAGACGTACAGCCAGTTGTCGTGCCGGGTTTCGTTGCCTCGATAGTCACGGCCAGTCAGGTGAACTTGATAAAAACCCGGCTCGGCGACGGCGATCGCCGCGGCGGCGCGGCCATCTTCGCCCATGACCAGCGTTTCCGATTGGACAACAGTCGTGTAATCGCCGGAGTAGGAATTCCAGCGGCGCAGCTGCAGCGTCAGGCGGCGCCCGCTCACCGGCTGATCGAAAATCGTCCGTGCGCTGGCTTGCACCTCAAACGGCTCGCCGGGGGTCTTGAGGTAGCCGCCGGCCTCCACGCGGATTTGCTCGGCGGCGTTGAATACCTTGACGATGGCGAAGCTGCTCACGGTCTGGCGGCTGCCGTCGTCCACGGTGACCTCGATGCCCCAGGTGCCTTGTTGCACGTCGCTCCACCAGTCCCATTGGCGTGAGTAGTAGCCCATCTCGGCGCTCACCGTAAAGGCAAAGCGGCCGCTTGAATCTGTCCGGCCACGCATCACGGGCCGCCCTGTTTCGTACCAGGTGTATTCACTCTCGCACGCCTCCCAGCAATAGTTCTGTCCCAGTTCGTCGCGCTTGACCGTGACCTGGGCGTTGGGGACCGGCTCGCCAAAAAAGTAATCGGCGTCTACGTTCACCGTGATCTCGTCGCCCGTCACGTAACTGGCGGCGTCAGTCGTGACTTTCACTTCGTAATCCGGCTTGCGGTAGTCCTGCACCTTGAACACCTGGCGCTGGCTCTCGCCGCCCAGGGTGATTTCAATGTTGTAGTTGCCGAGCATCGCGCCCTCGGCGATGCGGAACAGGCTGCTGACCGTTCCAAACTCGCTCGTCGGGAGGTAAATCGTCCGCACCACGTTGTTGCGCGCGTCGCGCAGGCGTACGGTGACGGTGCTGTTCAGGGGCGGCATGCTCAGCAGCGCGTCGTCGTCCTTGCGGACAATGGCTTTGAAGTAAACCGTCTGGCCAGGGCGGTAGATGGGCCGGTCGGTGTAAATGTGCATCGCGTACTTCTCGGCCCTGGGCGCAGGCTGCCACCAGCCGCCCCAATGGCCGGTCGGACTCTGCCACTCGTTGCTCAGACCCGCGGCGGTGACGTCCTCCCCGGCGCGCGCGACGACGATGAGCGGTTGAGGGTCGCGGGCGACGCGCGCCCGGTACACCCCGTTTCCGTCGGCCTGCCCCTGGCTGAGGAGCAGCCCGTTCCGCGCATACACGCCCACCTCGACGCCGGGGATGGCCTGGCCATTGATATCGCTCACCCACGCGGTCAACTGCCCTTCGGCTTGTTTGACCGTGATCACGTTGCGGGTTAGCAGGAGGATTAATTGGTCGTTGACCTGCGGCCCGGCGGTCAGGTTGAGAATGTACAGGCCCGGCGGCACGTCGGCAGGGAGGATGGCCTCGTCGAGCCACTGGCCCCACTGGGTATTGATCTCTTTGGAGACTTCGGCCTGCCAGGCGGCCGCGAGAGGGGCGCCCTGGGTGCTGATGGGTTTCTTCTCGTATCCGGCCACGCCGCGAAAGTCGGACGAGTAGCGGTCTAAGAACTGCTCGAGCGTGAGCCGGTACAGCTCGAAAGCGACGACGTGGGCCTCGGCGCGCCACGCGATGAACTGCACGGCGCGTCGTCCGTCGGCATCCACCACCTGCGCGTTGGGTCCAGTGCCAAACGAAGCCACCGCCTCCAACTGGCCGGTGCGGAAAGACCACTGGTAGGCCTCGCTCATCACCGGTTCCTGATCTGCTCCGAGAGCCGCCGGGTTAATGGTAACTGTGTAGGTTGTGTGTTCGGCCAGATACCCGCCGTCGGGCGCGAAGGTCAACGTCGTCTCGCGCCACTCAAAAGCGCCCTCCACCTCCGGCTCAATCTGAAAGGCGGCTTCGGCCGAGGCGTGATCCATCAATCGGTCAAAGGTGACCTTGACGATAGCCGCCGGACTGGCCGGCCCGTTCTCTGGGCTGACGGACAGGATGGGCGGCGGGGTCGTAAAAGTCAGCGGGTTGGGTGGGGGCAGTTCATCGCCCCGCTCGTCCCGCAGGCCCTCGCCAAAAATGATGGTGTAGGTCTCGTTGTTTGGCAGGCGCTGGAAGGGTGTGAGCGTGACTGCCATGTGCCGGTCATCCCACCTGAACGTGCCGGTGATGGGCGGCTGGATGACGAGCGCCTGCTCGACGCTGGTGGTGTTCATCGGATAGTTGAAATGCAGCGCCAGCGGCAGGTTGGGGGCGGAGGTGGTCGGTCCGCTCAGGCTCGCCAGCGCCGGCTTCGTGTAATAATCCCACTGGTAATCGCTGCTGAGCCGGATGCCCCGCTTATCCATCGCCGTCTTGGCCAGCGTAAAGCGATAATGCGCGTCGGGTGCGAGCGGCTCCAGGGGATGTATCGAAACCTGGGTTTCGTCCTCCCAGACCAGTTTGAACTGCACGAGCGGATTAACACGCAGCGCGGAGGCCCCGCTCTCGGTGTTCATCGCCTGGTCAAATTTGAGTTGAATCGCCGGGCGGCGGTCGCCAAGATGCGGCCCAGTGGGCTGCCGCCGCGTGACGTGGGGCGCGACGACCGGGGTTGCCTGTGGCATTGGATATCCGGTTGACAACGCGGGAGCGGTCGGAATTGCCGG
>DAOTXG010000416.1:0-3048 GCA_034435515.1 Anaerolineales bacterium | reverse complement strand
TGAGTGACCGGGGCACGTGGCTGTCGCAGCAATCAAACCTGCCCAACCTGGGGGTGCTGGTCGGCGGCGCAAGCATTGACGCGAACAAAGACCCGGCTCTGCTGAATCCCTACGGCGTCATCCCGGTCAACCCGGCGAAGCATCCGGGCGTGAATTTTGATCTGGCCACGCAATTTGCCGGCTGGATCACTTCCGTCGAAGCCCAGCAGTTGATCGCCGACTATGGCAAAGACCGGTTCGGCCAGGCGCTGTTCTATCCCAACTCGACGGCGTGGAAGGCCGCGCACTAAGTCAGACCCTAAGGGTCTCCGAGACCCTTAGGGTCTGGACCAACCTCGTCCTCGATACCGTCCCTCGCCTTCCGTTTCTCTTCGGTGCTTCAGTCTCTGGTCCCGATCGTCCTCCTCTCCCTCTACGTCTCCGGCGCGGCGCTGGCGATTGCGACGCTGATCGGCGTGCCCCTCGGCGCGCGGCTGGCGCTGCACCCACCGCCGGGGCAGCGCCTGATCGTGCTGCTGATCTACACCGGCATGGGCCTGCCGCCGGTCGTGGTCGGGTTATTTGTCTACCTCCTGCTCTCGCGCAGCGGCCTGCTGGGATGGCTGAACTGGCTGTTCACCCCGGCGGCGATGATTGCGGCGCAGACCGTGATCGCCCTGCCGCTGGTGATCGGCCTGACGATGACGGCGGTGGAGGGTGTTGATCCCACGCTCCGCTTGCAATTGCGCGCGCTCGGCGCAGCCCCGGCGCAGGTGATGTGGACGTTGTTGAGCGAAGCGCGGCCCGGCGTGCTGGCTGCCGTCATCGCGGCGTTCGGCGGCATCATCTCCGAGGTCGGCGCGGTGATGCTGGTGGGCGGCAACATCGAGGGCAGCACGCGCGTCCTCACGACGGCCATCGTCCTCGAGACGCGCAAGGGCAACTTCGCGTTGTCGCTCGCGCTGGGCGGCGTGCTGCTGGGGTTGACGTTTCTCTCGAACGCTTTGCTCTTGCGCCTGGGGCGCGGGGTGAGGCGATGAGCGCCCTCTATCAACTGAGCGGCGTCAAACAGGTTTACGCCGGCCGCGTGGTGGTGGAGATTGAGCACCTGACGCTGGAGGCGGGAGAGATATTCGCCGTCGTCGGGCCGAGCGGGGCGGGCAAATCCACTCTCTTGCGATTATCGAAACGATTATCCGCGAAGAGAATCAAAAACGGGGGACGACGGTCGTGCTGGTCACACACAACGTCTTTCAAGCCCGCCGCCTCGCCCACCGGGTGGGCCTGCTCTTGAGCGGGCGGCTGGTGGAGGTCGCCCCGGTGGAACAGTTCTTCGAGTCGCCGCGTGATCCGCGCACCGCGGCGTTTGTGCGGGGGGAGATGGTGTACTGAGGCTCGTTTGGACTCGTCAAGGAATAACTCCGCTCCCGCCGGATTACAAATCCGGCGGGAGCAAAAAAGCAGGGAAAACTTTTGAGGAGTTACTTAGACCAGCGGCGACGGCCAGTCCAGCACCAGCCGCGTCCAGCGCTGCATCAGGACAACTTCGTTAGCCAGCGGCGTGTAAGGGACGTCGCGGGAATAAGCGCGTATGCGCATCCCCGTCGTTCCGGGGCGGTGCAAGGTGTCCCACGTTTGAATGTGCCGGATCAAGCGCTGTGTCAGAGGCTCGTCGTCGCCGAAGGCGCGGATAAATAGTTCAAAGGGCAGAGGCGGCGCCGGGCGCTGGGCGAACAAGGCGCGGCCCGGCGGCGGCGCCAGGACGCTCAGGCCGGCTTCGCTGAGCAGGCCGCTGGTCGAGCAGATGCGGCACTGCCCCCAGATTTCGATCAGGCAAGGCACCAGACCGCGCTCCACCCACGGGTCTTCGGCGCTCAGGCCGCAAACGTCCGGCTCGCGCAGCGCCAGCCAGGGATTTACGCCGCCCCAGACCTCTGGCTCGGTCACCTGCACCCCGGTGGGCAGGTCACGGCTGGGGCCGGTGAGCCAACCGTAGATGGTCTCAGGTTTAAAGCGCTGGGCGTCAGCCGTGACGAGGAGGAGGCCCGGTTCGTCCGCCAATTGGATGAACGCCTCCGGTTCGGCGAACGCGCCGCGCAAGTTCATAAAGCCGCAGTCCTGGAGGGAGAGGCTGGCGAGATAGTCGTCTTTTTTCTCGAACGCCACCGACTTTTGCGGGCCTCGCAGGGAAAGGGGCAGGACCAACCGCCCCTCCGGTTTCAACTGCTCCCGCCAGGCCGGAGCAATGTCGCCCGCCCCGACCGTCAGAATAATCCGGTCGTAAGGCGCGCCGTTGGCGTAGCCGAAACCGCCGTCGCCGCAGATGACCCGCACTGGCGCGTAACCTGCCGCGCGCAAATGTTCGCGCGCCGCCTCCACCAGATCCTCGTCAATATCCACCGTCACCACCTCGCCGGCCTGGCCGACGATGTGCGCCATCAACGCGGCGTTGTAGCCCGTGCCCGCGCCGATTTCCAGGACGTGGTGGCCGGGCTGCAAATCCAGCTGCTCCAGCATGATGGCCATGATGGCCGGCTGGGAGGAGGAACTGATCGGGTGGCCGGCCGCGTATTTGGTGGGAATGGCCTCGTCGCGGTAGGCCCGTTTCAAGTCCACGCCGGGGAGGAAGAGATGGCGCGGCACAGCCTGGAAGGCGGCCTCGACCAGCGGCGAGCGGATCAGGCCGGCGCGCTTGAGCTGCCGGACCAACGCGCGGTGGAGGGCGGCGGCGTCCTTCATCCAGTCACAACCCCGGTTCCACCAGTTTCTTCAATTTCATTCCCACTTCGCGCCACTGGATCTTTGAGAGGCCGAGTTTCTGCCGGATTTTGTCGTGGTCCATCCCGGCGCGGGCTTCGCGCACGGCGCACGTCCAGCGGCACGTGTCGAAGGTAATCTCTTTCGTCAAGCCGGCGGCCTCCTGGATGTCCGCCAGCAGATATTCGAGCTGCCGCGCCGACCAGGGGAAGAGAAAATCCTTCCGCTGCGCCGACCGCCGGCGGCGGTTCGTCTGCTCGTATTGATCGAGGAAGGCGCGGTAAGCCTGGTAGACCGGCGCCCAGCTTGGGT
>DAOTXG010000415.1:0-4936 GCA_034435515.1 Anaerolineales bacterium | reverse complement strand
TTGACTGTCACGAGCACACCTTCCTGCCCGCCGCGCGCCCGCAGCCAGTGGATTTGTGGACCCTGCTTCGCAATTCCGACATCGGCGATGATCTGATCTCCGCCGGGATGCCCGCCGCCGACCGGCCCCGGCTCGATTGGGAACGCGCGAGGTCCTACCTCCCTGCCGTCTGCAACACCGGCTTTTATCGCAGTCTCCGACTGGCTTTTCGGGAGTTATTCGACTTCCCCGCCGACCGCCTCGAGGCGGACAACTGGCGCACTTTGTCGGAGCGTATTGCCGAAGCCAACGCCCGCCCGGACTGGTACGCCGAGGTGCTTCGGCGACGCGCGAATATCCGACTGATCCTCCGGGTACAAGGCGCAGAACCTGACCCTTACGCGGTTGACCGCGAATTCTTCGCGCCGCTGATCAAGTTCGACGAGTGGATTGTCGCCTCCAGCCCGGCCGAGCGAGACCGGCTCGCCAGCGGGGTTGGCGGCCAGGCTGATAGCCTGACGCACTACCTCGCGGCCCTCGACGCTGCGTTTGAGATAGCGGTGAAACGCGGCGCAGCCGGGGTCAAATCCATGCTCGCCTACCGCCGCTCGCTGGCCCACTCGCAACCCTCATACGACGATATGGCCGTTCTGTTCAATCAGCGCGGCCTCTCGGAGGCGGAGGCGCGCGCCTTCGAAGATTTCATGGTGCACGCGGTGGCCGAGCGGGCCGGGGCCTTCGGCCTGCCCTATCAGCTGCACGTGGGCTACGGCTCGTGGCAGAGCAACATCACCCAGCAGGCTAATCCCCTGCTGCTCAACCCGCTCATCGAGGCGCACCGGGGCGCGCGCTTTGTCCTGCTGCATGGCGGCTACCCGTTCATCGGCGAGATGGGCGCCCTGGCGAAGAACCATCCGAACGTCTACCTCGAGTGCGGCTGGCTGGCGTATATCGCCCCGGCGGCCTATCGGCGGGCGCTGAGCGAGTGGCTGGACAGCGTGCCGGCGAGCAAATTGCTTGCCTTCGGCGCGGACTGCCTCCACGTCGAGCAAACCTACGGCGCGCTGCTGTTGACCCGCCAACTGCTGGCGCAGACGCTGGCGGAGAAAGTGGCTGACTCCGGCTGGGATGAGCCACTGGCCCTCGCCACCGCCGAACGACTATTGAGCCGGAACGCGATAGACCTGTACCGGCTCGAAGGGAGGTGATCACTTGAACCAAGACCCACCCTGAACCGTCCGCTTTAGCAACCCCATCAAGTTATGGACCTTGTTCGGAGGAGAATCATGTCCCGCAAGCATCTGCATACCCTCACCGTCCTGCTTCTGCTGGTTTCGCTCGTCGTCAGCGCGTGCGGCGGCCAGCAGCCGGCCGAACAACCGCAGACCATCCGCCTGTGGATTTGGAGCCAGTGGAACGGCAAGACGGGCATCGAACCCGCCGGCCAGCCGCTCGACTGGTGGAACGACGCCATCGCCAAGTTCAAGGAGAAACATCCCAACGTCACCATAGAAATGGAAGACCTCAACGGCCAGGACGTGGACATCAACGCCAAATACGACACGGCGGCGGCGGCCGGCAACATCGCCGACATTATCTGGGTGGACGAGTCGTACTTCACCAAATACGCCTCGTCCGGCGTGCTGGAGCCGATTGACGACTTTATGACCGAGGACGACCGCAAGGACTTCCTGCCGAACGACCTGGTGCTGAGCCGCTGGAACGGCAAGCAGTGGTTCTGGCCCTACATCACGCAAGCCAACCATCTCGCCATCAACGTCAGCCTGTTCAAGGAGCGCGGGGCCGAGAACTTGCTGCCCGCCCCTCCTGGCTATGCCTGGCCGTGGGACAAATTTGCCGAGGCGGTCAAAGCCATGACCTTTGACCGGAGCGGCGACGGCCAGACCGACGTGTACGGCTTAGGCTTCGGCACCGACGGCGCGTACACTATGGCCGAGGCCTGGGGCGATCACCTGTACAAGCAAGGCGACGAGAGCAAGGTAACAATCAACACCCAGAACACGATTGACGCCTTTCGCACGCTGAAGAAACTGGTGGACGACGGCGATGCCTTCCCCGGCAGCGGCACGGGCGCGGTGGACCTCAGCACCAACTTTCTGCAGCAGCGCATCGCCATGATCAACACGTGGGGCATTGTGACCAGCGTGGAGACTCTGCCGGATAATGAGAAGTTCGAGTTGTTGCTCGTGCCCTTCCCCTACGGACCGAGGGGCAAGCCCACCGTCTGGGGCGGCGTGCACGGGTTGGCCGTGACCAAGCAGCAAGACCCCGAGCGGCTGAAACTGGTGATGGAACTGGGCCGCTTCCTGACCAGCACTGAGGCGCTCAAGGATGTGCGCGCGTGGAGCAAACCGGCGCGTGTGTCTTTGCTCGAAGCGCAGCGCGCCGACGCCAATTTCCTGTACGAGAAGTACATCCCGCAGTTCGAGGCTTACACGGGTGTGCTCATCCCGTTAATGGGCCAGGGGCCTCAAGCCGTGCCAGTGCTGGTCAAATACGAGCCGTTGGTCGAGGCCATCTTCACGGGCGACCTGACGCCGGAAGACGCCTTAAGTCAGTTCGAGAAAGAGGCCAACACCATCCTGTCGCAACCGTAATTTGTGTGTTTGCCGCCGACCTGACAGGTCCGCTTCGCGAAGACCTGTCAGGTCTCGTCCCGGAGTTCCCTATGGCTTCCACCAGTCTGCCCATCCATACGCCCCGCCGTGACCTGCTGTACCGCCTTTGGCGGGCGCGCTGGGCCTATCTCTTCATCCTCCTCCCGCTGGCGCTGTTCTCCGCTTTCGAGTTTTACCCGTTCCTGCAGGCCCTGCGCTACAGCGTGTCGAAATGGTCTATCGTCGGCCCGGTCAGTTTTGTGGGACTGGCCAATTACCGCTGGCTGCTTCAGGACTCGGTGTTCGCGAAGGCGCTGTGGAACTCGTTCCGCTATGGCGTGACGGTCGTGCCGAGCAGCCTGGCGCTGGCGCTGCTCCTGGCGGTGCTCATCTTCCCGCTCTCGCGCGCCGCCAAGACGTTCTTCAAAATGGCCTTCTACCTGCCCGCGGTCGCCTCCATCGTCGTCGTTTCCCTCGTCTGGCGGTGGATGTACCAGCCGGCCTTCGGGCTGTTCAATTACCTGGCCGGCCTCGTCGGGCTGGGGCCGTTCGGCTTCCTCACGAACTCGTCGCAGTCGCTCCCCTCCATCATGCTCATGCAGGTGTTTTCCAACCCGGTCATCGGCGTCGGCGCTGCGGTCATCCTCCTGCTCGCCGCCATGAACAACATCCCGACCGAACTGTACGAGGCGGCTATCCTCGACGGGGCAAGCGGCTGGCAGAAATTCCGGTTCGTCACCTTCCCGCTGCTGCGCTCCACGCTGGCCTTCCTGTTCGTCATCGGCACCATCGAAACCCTGCGCGAGTTCACCGCCGTGTACCTGATGACGTCCACTGCGTCGTCCAACACCCTGACCGGCGGCGGGCCGTTCTATTCCACGACGACGGTGGTTTATTACATCTACGTGAACGCCTTTCTTGTGCGCCAGTTCGGCCTGGCGGCGGCGATGGCCATCGTCCTGTTTGCCATCATCCTGGGGCTGGCGATCCTGCAATTCCGCTACATCAATCTCGACGTCGAATACTGAGGCGGCGCTATGACCACGTTGTCTGAAATCGAACGCCCGGCCGGGCCGGGCGAGCGCGCGGAGAGTCGGGTCGTCGTCGGCAACCTCGCGCTCCACCGCGTCAGCCGCACGGCCGTCTACATACTGCTCACGTTCGCCGCCGTCGCCGCGCTGATGCCGCTCTACTGGATGTTCACGACCTCCCTGAAAGGACAGGCCTCCTATCTCAAGCAACCGCCTGAACTGATCCCGGAAAACCCGACGCTCGAAAACTTTGAGCAGTTGTTCGCCAACCCGAACATGGGGCGGTGGATCGTCAACAGTGCGTTGGTCTCCCTCACCGTCACCACGCTCAACATCTTCTTCGCCAGCCTCGCGGGCTATGCTTTTGCCAAGCTCGACTTTCCGGGGCGGCGCTGGATGTTCTGGCTCTATATGGCGACGATGATGGTCCCATTTCAGGTGACGATGTTCCCGCTGTTCAAACTCATGGTCAGCCTGGGCTGGGTCAACACCTACTGGGCGCTCGTCGTCCCGGCGGCGGCCTGGCCCTACAACGTCTTCCTCATGCGGCAGGTCATTCAGGCCCTTCCCTACGAAATTCTGGATGCCGGGCGGATAGACGGGTGCAGCGAGTTCTCGCTCTTCTGGCGGGTGGCGCTCCCTATGAGCACGAATGGCATCGCCGTGATGGGCATCTTCACCTTCATCGGCACGTGGAATGACTTCCTCTGGCCGCTGATTATTCTGAACTCGGAGAAGATGCGCACCCTGCCCATCGCCCTGGCCACCTTTCAGACGCAGTACGAAACCAACTACGGCCTGCTCATGGCGGGCGGCGTCATCATGGCCATCCCCATGTTCATCATGTTCTTCATCTTCCAACGCTACTTCCTGCAGGGCGTCACTTTCGGCGCGCTCAAAGGGTAAAGCGCCACAAAAGGTTGACCAATCCCCCCGGATCGCTCCACAGCGCCGCATCCACCTGCACCGCTACGGCCCCGGCATCCAGCATCGCCCGCGCGTCCTCCGGCGAATAGACGCCCCCTGCCCCAATCAGCGGCAGGCCCAGCGTCTTCGCCGACTGAATAGCCTCCAAAGCAGCGGGGAAATTGTCGGGGCTGTAGAGCCGCCCCGTTAGTGTTCGTTCGTCAACCTGAACTGAAACGCGCGGCGGCGCGCCGACGGTGAGCGCGTCTGCCCCGGCGCGGGCCGCCGCCTCGCCCAGTTCGGCGGCGCGCGCCAGCGGAAGGCGGGCGATCAGTGGAAGGCCGCCCAACGCCGTGCGGATGAGGCGCGCCATTTCTTCGGCGGAGACGTCGTCCCTAAAGC
>DAOTXG010000414.1:0-6709 GCA_034435515.1 Anaerolineales bacterium | reverse complement strand
CGTTTTGGCCTCATCGCCTTTGGCTCCTCGCTCGACTGCCCCGGCCCGATCACGCGCGACGTGCGTGACGCCGCGCTCATGCTCAACGCTATGTGCGGCCCGGACACAAACGACTCGACCGCGGCAAACCTCCCCATCCCTGACTTCACCGCCAACCTGGACGAGGGTGTGAAGGGCCTGCGCCTCGGCCTCAGCCCGGACTACTTCCGCATCCGTTATCCCGACGCGCAGACCGGCGAACTGCGCGACACCGAGATCACGCCCGAGATCAAGCAGGCCGTGCTGGACGCGGCGCAGAAGCTGGCCCAGGCGGGCGCGGAGATCGTCGAGAACGTGCCGATGCCGAACACCCACCTGGCGATCCCGGCTTACTTCGTCGTCTCGCGTGTCGAGGCCGCCTCCAACCTGCACCGCTTCGACGGCGTGAAGTACGGCCATCGCACCCAAGCCAAAGTGAACGACCTGCGCGAGATGTACCGCAAGACCCGCGCCGAGGCCTTTGGCCTGCAGCCCAAGCTGCGCATCCTCATGGGCATGTACGTCTCCGGCGCGCAATACGCCAAACAATACTATCAACGCGCGCTCCGCGTGCGCACACTCATCCGCCGCGACTTCGAGGCGGCCTTCGACAGGAATGGCAAGTATCGTTGCGATGCCCTGCTCACGCCCACCACGCCGACGACGGCGTTCGAGATCGGCGCGGTCTACGGCGACTCAGTGCTGATGCAATACGCCGACCTGCTCACCGTCCCGGCCAACCACGCCGGCACGCCTGGCCTCTCCATCCCCTGCGGCCTCGACTCGCACGGCCTGCCCATCGGCCTGCAAATCCTGGCGCATGACTGGGAGGAGGCGACGATGCTGCGCATCGGGGCGGCGTATGAGCAGATTACGGTGAGTGAGGTCTGGCGGAAAGCAAGGCCGCAGGCGCTGGTGGAAGAAGCCAGAAGGTAATCGTGCTCACCATCTATAAAACCGCCGAACATCTTGGAAGAAGGACTGGTTGTGACGCAATCGGGCTTTGCCGAACTCAACGGCGCACGGCTTTATTATGAGATCGCCGGATCGGGCGAGCCGCTCGTCTTCATTCACGGTTTCTCGCTCGACACCCGCATGTGGGACGACCAGTGGGAATTCTTTGCTCGCCGCTACCGCGTCATCCGCTACGATGTGCGCGGGTTTGGGAAGTCCTCGCTGCCGGGGATGGAACCGTACGCGCAGGCAGACGATCTGAAGGCGTTGCTGGAACACCTGCCGGCCGCTCCAGCCCACATCGTCGGCCTCTCGATGGGCGGCCGCATCGCGCTCGATTTCGCCGCGGCTTATCCTGAGTTGGCGCGCTCGCTGATCCCCGTGGACACGACGTTGGGCGGCTTTACGTCTACGTCGAAGAAGGATTGGGGCCTGCCCGGCGCCCTCGCCCGGTCGGCGGGGGTGACAGTCGGCAAAAATCACTGGCTGAGCGAGGAACTCTTCGCCCCGGCCAATGAACAACCCCGCGTGGCCGCCCGGCTGAGGGAGATGGTCGAGGATTACTCCGGTTATCACTGGACAAGCCGCGACCCGGGGCGTTGGTCGGATGCGCCGGCCATTCGACGCCTCGACCAGATTCGCGCCCTGACGCTCGTCGTCGTCGGCGAGCGCGACCTGCCGGACTTTCACGCCATCGCCGACCTGCTGGCCGAGCAGATTCCGAACGCGCGCAAAGTCGTCATCGGGGGCGCGGGCCACCTGGTGAACATGGAGGCGCCGGAGGAGTTCAACGAAGTGGTGTTGAATTTCTTGCGAGAGATTTCGTAAAGCACAGGCCATCCGCGATAAGCCATTAGCCATCTGCGAGATGCCATCAGCCATATGCCATCAGCCATCAGCGATATGCCCTACGAACCCATCATCGGCCTCGAAATCCACATTCAACTCAACACGCAAAGCAAGGTGTTCTGCGCCTGCCCGGCGGATTCGTGGGGCGCTGCCCCCAACACGAACATCTGCCCGGTCTGTACCGGCCTGCCGGGCGTGCTGCCGGTGCTCAACCGCGCCGTCATCGAAAAGGCGGCCCTCCTCGCCGCCGCCATGCACTGCGAGATTCAGCCGCAGTCGTTCTTCGACCGCAAAAACTATTTTTACCCTGACCTGCCCAAAGGCTACCAAATCACCCAATACGACGCGCCGATTGGCAGGCGCGGCTGGTTCGACCTGCCGCTGCCCGACCGCGAAGCGTCCCCTGGGGATCGCGAAGCCGCGTCCGCGCCTGGGGGCACGCGGCATGGCGCGCAGCGTGCCGCTGCCACGTGCCGCGTGACTATCGTCAAGATGCACATGGAGGAGGACGCGGGCAAGACCAAGAACGATCCGCTGCGCGGCGTCCGGTTAATTGACATGAACCGCTGCGGGGTGCCGCTCGTCGAAATGGTCACCGGCCCCGACCTGCGCTCGGCGGAAGAGGCCGGCCAATTCCTCATCCGCCTGCGCCAGCTGCTGCGCTGGCTGGACGTTTCCGAAGCGAACATGGAGCGCGGCCACCTGCGCTGCGACGCGAACGTCTCCATCCGGGAAGTCGGCGCGACCGCGCTCAACCCCAAGACTGAGATCAAGAACGTCAACTCGATTGAGGCGGTAAAGGACGCGATTGAAAAAGAAGTCCAGCGGCAGATCAAGGAAGTGAGCGCGGGCCGCCGCGTGGAAGCGTGGACGCTCGAATGGGACGAGGACTCGCAGACGCTCAAGAAGATGCGCTCCAAGGAGACCGAGGCCGATTATCGCTACTTTCGCGAGCCAGACCTGCTCTCAGTTACAATCAGCGAAGAGCAGAGAGCCGAAATTCTCAGCCGCCTGCCTGAGCTCCCGCTCGCGCGCCGCGCCCGTTTCATGGACGTCTACCAGCTCCCGGCCTACGACGCGGCTATCCTCACCGACGAACGTTCACTCGCCGATTACTTTGAGGCGAGCGTGAAGCGCTATGGCGGCGAGCCTAAGATCGTAGCGAACTGGGTGCAGAACGAAATCCTCCGCCTCATCAACGACCAGGGTCTGACCGCCGCCGACCTCGCCTTCACCCCGACGCACCTGGCGGAACTGATCCAACTCGTCGAGAGCAAAACCATCACCCGGCAAACGGCTGTGGGCCTGATCCCGAAAGTGATCGAGACGGCCCAACCACCCCGGGCCATCGTCGAGGCCGAGGGGCTGGCGCAAATCTCCGGGGACGACGCCATCCGCGCCCTGGCCCAACAGGTCATCGCGGAAAACCCCGAGCAGGTTGCACAGTATAAGGCCAAGCCGACTTTGCTCAAGTGGTTCGTCGGGCAGGTGATGCGGAAGTCGCAAGGGAAGGCGAACGCGCAGCTGGCCGAGAAGATATTGGTTGAGCTGCTACAGTAATAAAACGTAAACCGTAAAACGTAATTACGTTTTACGTAGTTACGTTTTACGCAATATGATGCCCACCGACTCCTACCTCCTCCTCCACAACCTCCGCTTCCACTACCTCCACTGGGGCGGCGAAGGGCGGCCGGTGGTGCTGCTGCACGGCCTCTCGTCCAACGCGCGCATCTGGGATTTCGTCGCGCCGCGCCTGACGGAGCATTTTCGCGTCTTCGCGCTCGACCAGCGCAGCCACGGCCTCACCGACCGGGCCGACGACGGCTATGACTTCCCCAGTATCGTCGGCGACCTGCACGCCTTCCTCGAAGCGCTGGATTTGCAGCGGCCCCTCCTGGTCGGGCACAGCTGGGGCGCGAGCACGGCGCTGCAATACGCCGCCGCCCGGCCCGCCGGGCCAGCCGGCATCGCGCTGGTAGACGGCGGGTTCTCCGAGATGAGCGCTGTTCCCGGGATGACGTGGGAGAAGGCCGAGCAGAGGCTGAGGCCGCCCGACCTCGACGGGATGCCGCGCGAAGAGTTTTTAGAAAGGCTCAAGGATTGGTTGGGCGAAGTCTATCGCGACGACATCGCGCCGATCATCCTCGCCAACTTCGTCATCGCCGAAGACGACACTCTCCGGCGTCGCCTGCCCATCCCCCACCACATGCGCATTGCCCGCGCCATCTACGAACAAAAAACCTCCGACCTGTATGCCCGCCTGCGCTGTCCGGCTTTGCTGTGCCCGGCGGTTCCGCCAGCGCCCCGCGACGAAAACGCCGAGCAATTCCTGGCCCTCAAGCGCGCAGGCATCGCCCGCGCCGAGCAGGCCTCTCCCCTGGTCCGCACCGTCTGGTTCGAGGACACGGTGCACGACATCCCGCTGCACCGCCCGATCGAACTCGCACAGGCGATCTCCGATTTCGGATTAAGGCTTTGAAAAGCTTCTCGTCCAACTCAACATCTCGCGCCGCCTCAGCCTCGGCCGTGCTCGCGGCGCTCGTGTTTGTGACGCTGACCACGGTGTACAGTTTCACTTACGTTGGCCTCTTCAATTCAGGCGATGAGCACCTGTTTGTAAGCGGAGCGCAGAGCCTGGGCCTGTGGGGAGAGTTGAACACCAGCCAGGTTTACAGCATTCGAGGCATAGACCGCTTCGTCGAACCGGGTCAGGCGATCATCGGCGCCGTCCTCTACCAGTTGACCCGGTTGAGAGGCGTGGGCGGCGTTCACGTCCTTTTTCTGACGAATATCTATGTGACTGCGCTCACCGGGGTCGCCGTGTTCTGGCTCGCTCTCCACCACGGTTTTCATCGCGCCGTCGCCGTCGGCGCCGCCCTGATCTATGGGCTGGGGACCATGGCGTGGCCGCACACGAAATATTATTTCCGCGACCCCCTGGCCGCCATGTTTGTGGCCTTCGCGGCTCTCAGCTTCGAGTTGGCGTTTGCCCGCCGAAGTCTCGCGGGTCAGGCGGCGCAGTGGACGATAACCTTGATTTTGCTCGGCTGCGGCATCCTCTCGAAAGATACCGCGGCCGTGGCGGCGCCCGTTTTCCTGACGGCGGCCGTGGTCCGTGCGGCGGCCGACCGCGCCGAGGGCCGGTCGGCGCTGATAGGATTGGGGATTGCAGCGGCTGCCTTCGGCCTGGCCCTCATCGCGCCCTGGAGCCAGTCGTTCGCCCGCTTCGAGCCGATCCGCTATCTGAACGTCTTCTTCGCGCTGTGGCGCGACCCTCTCAACAAACGTTTTGGCGAGGCGGTGGCCGGCATTCTGATCAGTCCGGGCAAGAGCCTCTTCGTCGAGTCTCCGGTTCTGTTGTTGGCGCTGGCGGCGCCGTTGGCAGGCGCCAGGCAGCGTCACTGGCTCAAACTCCTGCCGCCGTTTTTGATGACGTTTGGGCTAACGCTGGTGGTCGCCCGGTTGAAGGACTACTTGTGGTGGGGCGGCGTAGGCTGGGGGGTGCGTCACATGCTCCCGGCCTTACCGCTTCTCGCCGTGGCCTGCGCCCCTGTCTTGCAGGCGCTGGTGGATACGCGCTCACTCTGGCGCAGACTGGCGGCCGGGGGGCTGGTTCTTCTCAGCGGGATGGTGCAACTCGCCGCGGCGACCGTGGGAACAAGCCACTACTACGACCGCATCGGCGCCATCGTTCCGAACGCAGCCTGGACAATCGCCATCTGGAACCCGCTCTATTCGGAGGTCGTCGGCGTCTGGCAACTCTTCCTGGAAGGCCGCTGGTGGTCTCCCGCCTGGGTTCGCCTTTTCCCTACCCGGCAATGGCAGGTGATAATTCTGCTGTGCGCTCTGGGCGCGCTCTTGACCATTGGCCTCGCGCTTCTCAGCCTGGCTCTCCGCCGCGCTCCGCGCCGGGGTCTTGGCCTCGTCACGACCGGCCTGGTGCTTGCGGCGGTAAGTCTCGCGCCCTATGGCCTCCTGCGCGTCTACTACCCCGACCCGTTCTACTTTGCCGACCGCGCCGACTTCCGCGCTGCGGCTGAGTACCTTGCTCAAAATGTCCGCCCTGGCGATGCTGTCGTCGTCCGCGGTTATGACCATCCCTTGTGGTATTTCCTTCTGAACTACGGGCGCGTGCCTGCGCCCTGGTACGCCATCGCCGCCCCCGCGCCAGACGAGACCCTGGTTGAAACTCTACGGGCCAACCAGACGCCGTCATCCGGGTTAGCGCCGCCAACGGTTCTGTTATTCCGCCGCATCCTGCCGGCCCGCTATCAGCGTGTGTGGGTGGTCAACGACCTGAATGCCCCAGGCGGCGACCTGAATCTCGAAGAGTGGTGGCTCTCTAAAATCTACGCCCCCGTGCGGAGCGATCTGCTGGCGCTCGACAAAGGCCGGGTGCAAGTGTCGCTCTTCGCTTTCTCCTCTCCCACGCAGGGCGTGTATTCTCCGACTGACCTGCAATTCGGCGACGCCATCAGATTGACCGGCTTCGCCCTCCTGCCCTATGCCGGAACCGAGTACCATCGCGGCGGCATCCTGCCGGTGAGTCTCACCTGGCAGGCCGCCCGCACGCCGGCCGACGACCTCAATATCGGCGTCTACCTGCTCGACTCTGCCGGCCGCCTCTCCGCTCAGCAAGATAGTTTCGCCGTCGCTGGTTTCTATTCCACGACCGTCTGGAAACCAGGCGAGACGATCGTGGACAATCATGGCCTGACTTTACCCGCCGACCTCTCCCCTGGCGCGTACACCCTCGCGGTCGCGCTCTACGATTGGCAGACCGGGGCGCGTCTCCCCCTCGCCGGTCCCTCCGGCCCTGTCCCCGATGATCTGGCCTACCTCGCCGCCGTCTCGATCAAATAGCGCGCTATCTGACTCAGCCAGTTCC
>DAOTXG010000413.1:0-9819 GCA_034435515.1 Anaerolineales bacterium | reverse complement strand
TCCAAAACTTCTTACTACTTTTCTCATGCTCGCGGCGGATTCCCTGGCACTGCCCGCCAGGGCAAGTGTGCAATCCGCCGCCTGGCCGCCGGACGCTTCGCGCAAATCCGGCGGGAGCAAAAAAGTAGGGAAAACTTTTGAGGAGTTACTTAGTTATTATCGCCAAGTTCTTCAAAAAACGGAAGGTTTTAAAAAATGACGCCGGGCGTCGTGCAGACGCCCGGCGCCACCAGACAGACGGCCTTTAGCGCAGGCTGAGGCGCAGTCGCCGGGCGACGACGACCACGGCGACGAGCGCCAGGCCCAGCAGAATCAATTGTGGGACGCCCGCCTCGTCCGCGAAGCCGGTACCCGGCAGTTGCGTCGGCGTCGGAGTGCGCAGACCGCCGACGAGGGGGGTTGACGTGGCAGCCCCGATCCGCGTGGGCGTGGCGGTTGGCCCGCCCGCCGTCGGGGCGCGGAGTGTGCCGGGCCCGCCCGAGGGCGTGGGGGAGACGGTCGCGCCCGCCGGCGGCGGGCTGGTGTCGGTTGGGGCGGGGGTGTTCGTCGGCGGTGGCGGGACGGTTGCCGTGTCGGTCGCCGCGACCACTGGCGTTGGAGTCGCAGGGGCCGCAGTGGCGGTGGGCGGAGGCGTGGCGGTGGCGGCGGCCTCTTGCGTTTGCGCCTGAGCCAGCTGGGTGTTTTGCGCCAGGATGACCTGGTTCGTCGCATTGATGGCGGCGGCCTGGGTCAGCGCCGCCGCGCGCTGCTGCGGCCCGATGACGAACGCGTACAAGCCGAGGCACACCAGGCCGATGACGAACAAGCCACCCAGCGCCGCTGCGGCAATGATAAAAGTCCGCCTGCTTTGAGCGCCTTCCGGCGCTGCGCCTTCGGACTCCGGTCCGACAGGCTCCTCGACAAATGCCATGGTGATATCTCCTTCGAGTCAGGGGAATACTGACTCTAAGACTCAGTCCATCACGAAAGCCACAGGTAGCGGCGACTCCGCGAAGCGCCCCTCTGGGGTCGGTCGCTTTTGGCCTCGACGACCAACGCGAAGCGGTCACTACACGTTCGTTAACTGCTGAGACTACTCCAAAATTTCCAAATTAGCCAGCGGGATCGTAGCCAGCGCCTCCGCGTCGTCTACTTTCACCGTTGCCGCTCGTCCCCGGACCCCGCTGGGGAACGCAATCGCTTTGTCACTGAGTGCAACCACTGTGCCAGTCTGGCCGGCCTGGTCGCCGCGCACCACGCGGACGCGCCGGCCGACCGCCAGCGGCTGGCCGTCTGGCGGGGCCGCCGGCGCCTGGCCAGGGCTGGGCAGAGGAATAATGGCCTCGGGGCGCGCGCCGCCGAAGCGGTCCCAAGCCTGAGCGTTCAGCCAGACCTCGCGGCCCGTGTTGCCGACCAACAGGTTATAAGCCGGGGTCGAGAAGCCTTGCGTCCCGAAGCCGTCCGTGACCATCACCGGGATGCGCCACTGGCGTATGGCGGGGATCAGATCGGCTTTAAGACTGCCGACGATCAGGCCGCTCACGGCGACCTCCGCCAGTTGCTTGAAGGCGCTGTCATCCTGCAGGACGCCCACGGCCAGGATGACGCCGCGCAGACTCAGTTCAATCTGCTCGGCGAGCAAGACATCCTGCGGCCCGTGGCCGAGCACCCGCAGGACCGAAAAGTGTTCGTGGCCGTTGCCCCACACGCCTTCGAGCAGCGCGCCCGTCGTTTCGATGACGACGCCTCGCTCCTCGATTTTGCTCACGACGTGGCCGGGGAGGCCCGCCCGCAGTTCAAAAGGCTTCGACACGGCGGCCACCAGCGCCCTGCCGTCGCCGGAGGCCAGGAGGTGGCCATCTACCGGCGAGGGCACAGGCAGCACGACAATGCCCATCAGCACCTTGCGGACGGCGATGAGTTCTCCTTTCCTGACCGCGTCGCCCTCGCGCTTGACCATGAACGCCCCCGTCTTATCCTTCGGGACTTCCAGCGCCTTGGCCAGGTCGAGAATGAAATGCTGGTCGGCGATATTCGCGCGGGCGATCAGGTCGCCGGCCTCGACCCGTTCGCCGGGTTGCGCGACCACTTCGCCCGGCGCGGGCAGCAGGCGTTCACGCCGCAGTGTGGCGAGCAGGGTCGCGTGGGAGGTGGGGGGAATGTAGGCCATCTCGAAACAGCCTCATCTCTAAACCAGTCCGCCGGCTTTCAAAATCCACTCTGCTACCAGTTGTTGTCGCTGATCGGCGGCCTTTGGAAACACCAGGGGGCGTCCGCGCGCGTCAAGGAGGAGGCCCGCTGCGCCGCCAGTTACCGTAATCGTCTTGCCGCGCCCCGGGCCAAAGCCGACGTCAATTCCCCCGCGCGGCTTGAGCGTCAACTTGCCTTCCTGCCCCAGCGGCAAGGACATCACCTCCAGCGAGCCGGCCTTGACCTCGACGTTGCGCTCCGCATCACGGCCCGCCGCGCCCCCAAGAGGCGCTTCGCGAGCGACGCGGAGCGTGGCCCGGCAGACGACGGCGCCAGGACGCGCTTCGCCGACCGCCGTCACCACCGTCCCCAGACTCAGAAGCGCGCTGTCCAGCGACTGGATCACGGCGATGGGGTGAGTGTAAGCCAGCGCGCCCAGGGCCGCCAGCAGGTGATGCGGATCGAGCATCAAGTTCGTGATCCCGACGGGTTGCAGCGCATCCAGGAGAATCAGCGCTGCCAGGCTGGGGCGCGGCGCGCGGCTCAAGACTGCGCCGCCGCCTACGATCAGGTCCATGCGCGGCAGCAAATCGCTGCGCCCGCCCCGGACCGAGGCGGGCCAGCCTGCCTGCGCCGAGCGCAGCGCGGCGGCCAACGCTTCCCGCGCAAGCGCATTTTCCAGGTGCAAATCATTCACATCCGCCGGGAGCGTCTGCGGACGAGCGCTTTTGTTCACGATGAATTCCCGCACCGCCTCCGCCGGGACCTCAAAGGGCAGCCAGCGGGTGAACTGCTCGACGGTCGTTTCATTCAGCAGCTGCGCGGCATTCGCACCCACCCCCAGGTCGGCGCGGACGCTCAAGTACAATTCGTTCTTGAAGGCAGCGGCCACCGAGGTCGAAGCCGAACCCACGTTCACGCCTAGCACCCCACCCGGCGAGTTGAGCGCCCGGTTGAGATAACGGACCAGGTGGCCTTCGGCCTGCGCCGTCGGGTAGAGGCGTCCCCCGCTGATCTGCGCCAGGTTATGGAAGCCGCCGACCCGCGACAGGCGGTGGGCCTCCAGAATTTTTGCCAGTTCGGTGCGCGCCGGGCCGAAGACGCGCGAGGCGTCGCCCAACTCCGGTTGAATGTTCGAGGCGGTATAGACGTAGGCCACGTTCTCGAATCTCGCTTTAACCGTATCGCCCAGCGCCGGGTTGCCTACGTACAGCAGTCTGGGAGGGGCTTGCGCGGTGAGCAGGCTGCAGGCCAGCGCGACGGCGTCGAGCAGCTTGAGCAACGCCTCGCGCGAGCCGTCGTCGGTGCCTCCGGCGACGAGGATGAGGTCAGGCTGCGCGTTGAGCACCGCATCGAGCTGCTGCTCGGCGCGGCGGCGGTCGCCCAGGCTGAGAATGTCGGCGACGGTGAAGTAGCTCGCGCCCGCCAACCGCCGCGCGCTCTCCACGGACACGCCGGGCAGCAGGCCCACCACCAGGGTCTTCAACGCCGGGCCGGCGCTGGCGGTGGCGACGATGGCGTCAACTCCCAGGCCATCCGGCGTGGCGGGCATCAACGGCAGGTGGGTATTGCCGTCCAGCAGGGCGCGCCCGCTGATGTTTTGCAGTTCGATGAGCGCGTGCCGCATGCCCTCCGAGGCTTCGTAATAGGGCCGCTCGACGGTGGTCGGCGCTTCGCCGCAGGCCACAAAACGATAGGCGCCCTCCACGACGTCGAAGAGCATAGCGCGCGTGGTCGTCGTCCCGAAATCGAGCGCCAGGAGGGTGTCCGTCGGATAGTCGCTGTCAGCCATAAAAATCGCCGCGAACTTTCGGTCAACCACCCACGAAGGGTTCGAGGATGGCCCACAGGGCCGCCACGCGGTCGGCAAAGAACGCCAGGCTGGCGGCGAGCGCCCCGGCGTACATCACGCCGAAGGCAATGCCGATAAACACCTGCCCCACCAGAGCGACCGGCTGAGCCGGCAGGGGCCGCTCCGGCGGGCGGCCCGGCCGGGAACGCGCGCCGTAGTAAAAGAAACCAAGCGTCGCCACCGTCCCCACGAGGATGACGATATGGTCCACCATGCGCTCCGGCGAGAATACGCCCAGGTCGTTCGACGGGAAGAGTGGGAGAAAGGTGGCACTGGCCTGCGGGAAGAGCGTACCCGTGACCGCGCCGCCGATGGCGACCGCGCTGCCGACGCCGACGAGGTAAGCGGTGGCGACGCTGCCCAGGCGCGTCGTGGCCGGCGACAGTTTGAGCAGCAGGAACAGGCTGAGCATCAGCGCGAAGAGCGCCGGGAGCAGCGTGGGCAGCGCGGTGAGGACGGCGATGCCCTGGCCGAAGGAAGACACGAGCGGCGTCAGCATCTGTGGGGCGATGACGTTGTAGTAAGCCACCAGCACGGCGTAGCCCGCGGCGGCGCCGACGAAGAGGTGGACCGCAATGCGGTAGAACGGGTTGTCGCCCAGCAAATAGCTGAACACCATCAGCGTCAGCGCCAGCGTCACCAGGTCCGGCAAAACTTGAAGCAGATCAGGCATCGTCAATAGACCACAAAAGCCACAGGGAGCGGCGACTCCGCGAAGCGCCCCTCTGGGGTCAGTCGCTTTTGACCCTGACGACTAAAGTCGCCGCTACGAATTCATTAACCCCTGATAGTCAACCCTTCCGGCCGCGGAGGAGGGACATCAGGCCGCTCAGCAGGTTCCCGGCGAGGAGGAGGACGACCGCCGCCAGCATCCCCCCGCCGATAGCGTCCCAGCGCGCGCTGGCCGGATTGCCCTGGGGCAGGCCCGCCTGCTGCTCGTATTGCGCCGCGCCCACGATGCCGCTCACCAGGCCGTCGATCTGCGGCGGACTGGCCTCATAGTAAGGTCGCACGAGCGGATCGGCTCCGGCGCTGACCACCGCCACGACAGGCGTCTCGGCGGCGAAACTGCGCGTCTGCTCGATCCAGGCGCGGAATGAATCGGGCGTGGCCGAGACCAGCACAATCAGGCCAAAGTCGTCGAGGGATTGCGTCTCCGCCAGGGCCGGCGCATTCGCCGGATCCCAGACGCGCACCGCCCCGCTAAAATCGGCGCTGAAGAGTAAGCGCGGGTTCATCGCAAATTGCAGCAACCCCACCGGCCCGCCCGGAATGTAGCCCAGGTTGAGGTAGTTCACGCCGTAGGTATACGAAATCCCGTAGGCGTTCTTGAGGGCCAGCGCCAGTTCGCCGAAATTTTCGTCCCCGACCCCGGCGCCAGCCGGATGTGTGCTGACCCCCACCAGCGAGACGCCCCGGCGCATCAAATGGAAGAGGACTGCCTGAGCAGCGGGATCCAGCTCGCCGCGCTGGGCCGGCTCGTAGTCGAAAGCAATTAGCGCCGGTTCGTCAGCCGGGAGCGTGTCCACCAGGTTGAAAACGGCTTTCGTCTCGCGCGCTATCGTCGTCGGCGCCGGGAAGAAACCGACGGCAAAAAACCACGGCGCGATGACGGCTGCCGCCAGCGCCGCGAAGACCAGCCAGCGCTCGACCGGCAGTGAAATGCGCCGGCGGCGTCTGGCGACCGGGCGAGTCTCTTCGGCCTCTGCTTTCAGGACCTCGGTCAGCAGGACCGCCTGCGCGGCCTCCGCCTCGCTCACGATCAATTTTTGGACCTCGACTTCGCTCTTGTGCGGCTTGGCAATAGTCGGCTCGGCCTGCAGCACACCGCGCATCCCGGCGAGGATGCCCACCTTTTCCTCGTAGTTATCCACCTCCCGCGGGACCGGTGAGGGCCGAACGGCCACCGGCCGCATGGATTGCAGCCAGGTGGGCAGTTCGGCCTGGGCCAACCCTTCGACCGCGCTTCGCGAAGCATCCCTTTGAGACAGGGCAGGCCCGACGGCGGATGGGATGACGCGCGGCGACGGCGCAGCGCCCAAAGGCGGCGTGACCGGCTCAGGCGCGATGGGCGCGGCTGGAATTTCAGTCGGGGCGGCGGGCTGGAGGGAGGACAGCCAGTCAGGCATTTCGCCGGGCGCGGCCTCGGCTGGCGCCTCGGCGAAGGCGCCGAAAGGAGGCGCTTCGGCAGGCGCAGTTTCGGAAGCCACGCCCACGCCGAGACCACTCAACCAATCCGGCCCGGCTTCGGGCGGGACGGTCCCGGTTTCTGCCAGTGGAGCAGGCGCAGCGCCCAGCGAGCTGAGCCAGTCGGGCATTTCCGTTGAAGGCGTTGGCTCTACGGTGAAGGCGGGCGCGGCTTCGGCAGGTTGCCCTTCAGGGGGCGCGCCGCCGAGAGAACTCAGCCAATCGGGCATCTCTGCGGCTGGTTCTGCGCCAAAGGCGGGCGCGGCTTCGGCAGGTTGCCCTTCAGGGGGCGCGCCGCCAAGCGAGCTCAGCCAGTCGGGCATCTCTGCGGCTGGTTCTGCGCCAAAGGCGGGCGCGGCTTCAGCGGGTTGCCCTTCGGGGGGCGCGCCGCCAAGCGAACTCAGCCAATCGGGCATCTCTGCGGCTGGTTCTGCGCCAAAGGCGGGCGCGGCTTCGGTGGGTTGGGCAGGGGCAGGTTGGGCAGGGGCAAGCCCTGCCCCTACAGGTTGGGCTGGCGCGCCGCCGAGCGAACTCAGCCAGTCGGGCATCTCGGTAGAGGGGGCAGGGGAGATGCCCAGCGCAAAAGGAGGCGCCTCGGGTTGGGCAGGCCGCTCGGGCACGCTGCCAGGTGAACTCATCCAATCAGGCGCGGCTTCCGCAGCCGCACCTTCCTCAGCCGAAAAGGCAGGCTCTGCGCCGGAGGCAGGCGGAGCGGTCTCGGGTTCAGTCGGAGCGCGCAGCCAATCAGGGATGTCGTCCCTGGAGGGAGCAGGCGGTACCGGAGGGGGCTCGGCCGCTGGTTCGGCGCCCGCCTCCGGCGCAGAGCGCAGCCAGTCTGGGAGTTCGTCGGCCGGCGCGGCGGCTTGGGCCTGGGCCTGGGCGGGCTGTCCCGGTTCTCCGCCAAAGGCACTCAACCAATCGGGGTTGGCAGCCTCGGAGGGCTGTTCGCCGCCGAATGATTTCATCCAATCGGGCGTTTCCTCCGCCGCTGGCTCGGCTTCGTCGCTGGCGCTCCCGGTCCACATCCAATCTGGCTCAGGCGGGGGCGGGGCCGAGAGCGTGTTCATCCAGTCCAGGCCGGCGGGTTCCTCGGCCCGTGGCGATGGCATCCCTATGCCATCGGTGCTTTCGGTTTCAGCCGGCCACGCGGCCCCGGCCGGCTCGTCTGATTGAATAGCCTGCAGCGGGCGCAGGCGCGCCTCGCAGTATTGGCAGGTTTCCGCCGCGGGCGGGTTGAGGCGGCCGCACGATTGGCAGCGAATCTGGTCGCCGGCCCCGGCCGGAGCAGCCTCGCCCGCGCCCGCTTCGCGTGTCTGCGGCTTCAACGGCGACTCGCAGAACTGGCAAACTTCCAGAAACCCTGGGTTGGGTTTGCCGCACGCCTGGCAGCGAATGAGGTCGCCGGCGTCGGCAGACGGGGCAGCGGCGTCGGGCGCGGGGCCGGCTTCGAGCGGCTTGAGGCGCGCCTCGCAGTACTGGCAGACTTCCAGAAAGTCAGGGTTAGGCTTGCCGCAGGCCTGGCAGCGAATGACAGCCATGCTTATTCACCGTAAGGCCGGTCTACGGCAAGCAGGATGCGCAGACCGGTGGCGACGACGCCGAGCGCGACGCCCAGTAGGAGTCCCCGCCCTCCGGCCACGGCCGGGACTTGCGCGAGCCAGAGGCGCAGATCGCGCAGGCCGAGATCGGGCACACCTGCCGGGAGCGGGGCCAGGCCGACGAGCGAGATGACGGCGGCGACGACGAAGACGACGAGCGTGAGCGAGGCGCGGCGGCGCAGCAGACGATAACCGGCGAAGACGAGGAAGAAGAAGAGCAGGGCGGCGATGGCCGCCCCCGCAGCCGACTGGACGTGGCGGAACACCCAGGCGTTGGCTGTGTTAGTGGGACCGCTGCCCCAGCCCATGAAAGGCGCGGCGACGCCCAGCCCCAGCGTGCCCAGGAGGCTGAGGATCAGGAAGAGGCTGTAAAACCAGCCCGGCGCGCCCGTCGTCATCTTCTTGAGATGCGCCTGCATCAGGTTGAGCGCGCCGAGGATGACAGCCACGGCGGCGAGCAGGCTGGCCCAGGCGACGAGCTGCAAGCGCATGATCTGCAAGACAGGTATGTCCACGAAGTAGCCCAGCAGGGTGATGAACCCGACCCCGGCGGCGATGGCGGTTAGCAGGACGTTACCGAAGCGAATCTTCACAGCAGGCCTACCGTTTTGAGTAGGGCGCCGACGACGATGGCCGCGCCGACGAGCAGACGCATGACGTCCTGCGCGCGCAGGCTGGCGACGTGGCCGGGATGCCGCCCAATGTACGCCCCGCCCGCGAACAAGTCCTCGCCGATGAGCGGATAGTCGGCGGCGGCGAAGAGCAGGGCCTGCGCCGCCGGATCGAGCGAACCGGCCAGGGTGGTGATGTTCGCCCGGCGGCCAGCCTCGGCGAGCAGCACGGCCTCCGAGCCAACCGACCCGACGAGCACCGTCCCGGCGAGCGCGTCGTCCTTAACCATGGTGGTCACCGCCGCGCCGAAGGAGGCCGGCGTGAGGCCGGCCACGCGCACCGAGGTTGGATCATACCGCTCCGAGGCATTCTGGCGCGAGTAGACGTGCTGGAGCGTATCCTGGGCGAGGAGCGCGGCGACGCCATCGCCGGTAGTGACGACGGGCGGTTTGTCGCTGACGACGGCGACTTCGGAAATCTGGTCGAGGACGGTCAGCCCGGCCAGCGCGGCCGCGGTATCCGCCTGACCGATGGTCCCGGTTCCCAGAGAAATGTGCAGCCGCCGCCCGGTCTCGACGGCCTCGCCGACCGTGGTCGGCAAACTCTGCAGAGCCTCCAGCGGGCGGAAAACCGCGGGACGCGCCCCTTTGCGCCGGCCCAGGATCATGAAGGCAATCATCAGCCCGGCGAAGAGCAGGACGAAACCCAGACCGGTTAGATTCATGACGGCGGCTCCTGATACAAGCGGTCGGCCAGGGCCTGGAGCGAGGCCGGGTCTTCGAGCAAACGGGCCAGGGCGGTCACCTCGTCCTCCGGGAACAGGGGGTTCAGCATCGGTCCGACGGCGTACAGCGCCTGCGCGCCCAGAAACGTCAGCGGCCCGGCGGATTCCAGCAGCGAGGCCGCGAACCCGTTCAAACCCCAGGCTCGCAAACGCTCGGCCAATTCGGCAATACGCTCTTCTTTCATACTTTCCGCGAGTATAGCACAGAGAGACTCGCAAGCCCAATCCGTAGCAAGCGTTGGAACAGGCGTCCAACATCTGGCGGATTGTACTTCCGCCGACTCTCAGGGTCAAGCGAAGTTCGGTGTTCGTGCGCACGCGAACGTTGTCAGGCAACCCCGTTCCTGCCGCAGTTGCACTGCGGCAAGGCCGCTGTCAGCAGTGCAACTGCTGACAAACTTTGCGTGCACACTTGGTGTTCTTGCGAGTTTGAGGTACATTATTTGGAAAATCCCAACAGTCAAATCCCGACCTTGCGGCCTGGGGTCATCTTAGGACTTATTGGGATTTGAGACAGGCAGGTTCGCCATGCACAATACGCTCCTCGTTTTCAATCCGAACTCCGACCGCGGCCGCTCCGGCCAGCGGGCCTCCGACCTGCGCGCGCTGGTGGACGA
>DAOTXG010000412.1:0-3769 GCA_034435515.1 Anaerolineales bacterium | reverse complement strand
ACCGGCTTTACACGGATTTGCAGGCGGCAGGAGTCGAAGTGCTGTACGATGACCGGGATGAGCGCCCCGGCGTGAAGTTCAACGACGCCGACCTGATCGGCCTGCCGCTGCGCCTCACGGTTGGCGAACGCGCGCTCAAGCAGGGCGGCGTCGAACTCAAGCGGCGCGGAAGCAAAGAGAGCCTGGTCACGCCAATCGAGGGGGTGGTAGAGAAAGTGAAATCGGAGATTAGAGAATTGGAGAGGGAGATTGCGGCGGGGGTGAAGGCAGTGGCGTTCAAAGACTGACTCGTAATCCGTATTGCGTATTGCGTAGTTGGCTTATCCAATATCGCGGAGCATCCCTTTGGGACGGAATACGCAATACGCAGTACGCCTATGCCCTCCTTCCTCTCCCAAACCTCCCACCGCCCCTGGCCGCTGCCCTCCGGCCCGTGGGTGATGCGCCAGACGTGGTACAACCTGCTCTTCGCTCACTGGCCCGCGCCCGTCCAGGAACTGCGGCGGCGCATTCCGGCGGCGTTGGAGGTGGACACCTTCGAGGGACAGGCGTGGGTCGGCGTCGTGCCATTTGGCATGAGCGGAGTCTATCCGCGCCTGACCTTCCCCGCGCCGTGGCTGTCCTCCTTCCTCGAGCTCAACGTCCGGACTTACGTGCGCGCCGGCGACCGGCCGGGGGTGTGGTTCTTCAGCCTGGATGCGGCCAACCCGGCGGCGGTGGCGATTGCGCGGGCGTGGTATCGCCTGCCCTACTTCAATGCGCGGATGACGATGCGCGAGGCCGGCGATGGTTGGATCGAGTACCACAGCGCGCGCACACACCGGGGCGCGCCCCCCGCCGAGTTCAGAGGGCGCTACCGCCCAGTCGGGGAAGTTTACACGTCGCAGCCAGGGACGCTGGAGCACTGGCTGACGGAGCGTTACTGTCTATACACGCTTGGCGCGAAGGGCGAGGTCTATCGTGGCGAAATTCATCACGCGCCGTGGCCGCTGCAGCCCGCCGAGGCGGAAGTCCAAGTGAACACGATGACCGCGCCGCACGGCCTCCCGCTGCCGGAGGCGAAGCCGCTCCTGCACTTTGCGCGACGCCTCGAGACGGTGGAGTGGGCGATAGAGAGGGTGGGAATAGGAGTATAATCCAGCCATGGAACTGGAACGACTCGCCGCTCAGCTAAAAGCCTTTGCGCATGACCGGCAGGAAATCGTGGCGATCTATCTCTACGGCTCACAGGCCCAAGGCCGCGCGCGCCCGGATAGTGATGTAGACCTGGCGATACTCGTGCGACCGAGAGGGCAAGACCTGTTTGATTTAGAGCTGGAGCTGGATGCGAAAATCAGCCGGCTTCCGGGCGTCGGCGAAACTGAGGTGCTGGTGCTGAACCGCGCCCCGGTCACTATGCAATTCGAGGTTGTTTCAACCGGGCGATTGTTGCACAGCCACGACGAGAAGTTCAGGACGAATTGGGAAGTCAAGATGTTGGGCGACTACTGGGATATTCGGCCTTTCCTGCAGGAATACGACCGGATATTCTTCAAGCGGCTCAAAGAGGGTTTCACAGATGCTCAATGGCGAGAGTATTACAGAGCGCGTGCGACACTTGCAGGAACGCATTAAGTTTTTAAAGCAGGCCAAAGCGTTCTCTCGCGATGCTTATTTGACTGACCGGACGGTGCAAACGGCAGTCGAACGCGATTTTCAGGTCGCCATTGAATGCTGTCTGGATATTGCGAAGCACATTATCGCGGGGCAGCAGTTTCAACCGCCGACGGAACTTAAGCAAATTTTCCAGGCATTAGCCCAGGCTGGTCTTTTAGAGTCAGAGTTTGCGGAGGCCATGACCGAATTCGCTAAGTTGCGAAACCGGCTGGTGCATTGGTATATGACCATTGAGCCGGACAAAATGTACGCCTACCTCCAACAAGACATACCCACACTCGAAAGGTTTGCAGCATTTGCCGCCGGTTTAGCAGCTGACAAAACGACTGATTCAAAAGACAGCTAGAACTATTATTCTGCCTCCTCCAACTCCAACAACCCCTCTCCCCGCCCTACCGTTTCCCCTTCCTTGACTAGAACCTTTTCCACGAGGCCCGCGTGCGGGGCAGTCACGCGGATTTCCATTTTCATCGCTTCGAGAATCAAGAGGACCTGGCCGCGCTCGACACGGTCGCCCTCCCCGGCGAGGACTTTGCGCACCACGCCGGGCATCTGCGCTTCGAGTGATTCGTGCCCGCCATGCTTGCCGCGCCGGGCGCGCTTCTCCGCTTGAGGGACGACGAGGACGAAGGGCTGCGAGTCGAACGCGACCCAGCGGCGCGGCCCGTCGGCGGCGGTGAAGGCCAAACGGCGCTCGCCGTTGATGGTCAGCGACAACGCTTGCGGGGAGAGCCGTGACGCAGTAACAGTGTAGGTTTGGCCACCGAGAGTGACGAGATAGCCGTCACCGGATTTTTCGACGCGAACGGCGATGGATTGGCCGCCGAAGAGGTACGTGAATTCCATAGCGCGACTTCCAGCCGCAACCAAACTTTGGGACACGGACCGCGAAGCGCGCGGATAAACACGGATTCAAGTAGGAATCTTTCCAAAAAATCCGTGTGCGAAGACCGTGTGAATCCGTGTCCCAAAATCCTCGCGATTGGCGTAGTTTCTCAAGAGTTTCCTGTCAATCCGTTCAATCCGTTGACCAACTCCCCAGCCGGAACGAGTCCCTCTTGCTCCACGGGCTGTCCGGCCCGGAGGCGTCCGCCGGGGCGCCAGCGGACTGCACGACTGCGGAATTGACCGCAAGGAAATCCGACAGCGCGGCGGCGATGAAGACAGGGGGATCAGCCGCCGGAGGTTTCCACTCCCCCAAAGACTGCCCAATGAACTGTGTGGTCGCCGCGCCGCTTTGAAATTCAGGGTGCGCGAGGACGGCGCGCAGGAAAGGGAGGTTGGTCGTGACGCCGAGCAGGATGTAGCGCGCGAGAGCAGCGTCCATTTTGGCAATGGCTTCGGCGCGCGTGGGCGCATAGGCGACGACTTTGGTGAGCATGGCGTCGTAGTGCGGGGTCACTTCGTCGCCGGTCTCGTAGCCGGAGTCCACGCGCAGGCCGAGGCCGCGCGGCTCGACGACGGCGAGCAGTTTCCCGACCGAAGGATAGAAGTTGTTCGACGGGTCTTCGGCATAGACGCGGCATTCGAGGGCGTGGCCGCGCACGGTGATTTGCGCCTGGGTGAAGGGCAGCGGCTCGCCCGCCGCGACGCGCAACTGAAGTTGGACGAGGTCGAGGCCGGTGATGGCCTCGGTGACGGGATGCTCGACCTGCAGGCGCGTATTCATTTCAAGGAAGTAAAAATCTAGTGTGTCAGGGTTGACGATGAATTCGACTGTGCCTGCGTTCTGGTAACCCACGGCGCGCGCGGCGGCGACCGCGGCCTGCCCCATCCGCTCGCGCAAATCAGGATGCTGGGCGAGGAGCGGCGAGGGCGACTCCTCGACGATGTTTTGATGGCGGCGCTGGATCGAGAACTCGCGCTTGAAGAGATGGACGACGTTCCCGTGCGAGTCGCCGAAGACTTGAAATTCGACGTGGCGCGCGTTCTCGACGTACTTTTCGAGGAAGATCGAGCCGTCGCCAAAGGCGCTGAGGGCTTCGCGCTCGGCGCTTTCGACCGCGGCGTCGAGTTCAGCGGGTTTGCGCACGATACGCATCCCCCTCCCCCCGCCCCCGCCAGCAGCCTTAATCAACA
Organism: Anaerolineales bacterium; assembly: GCA_034435515.1. Lineage (GTDB taxonomy): Bacteria > Chloroflexota > Anaerolineae > Anaerolineales > UBA6663 > DATDRS01. The sequence continues at coordinate 34 of DAOTXG010000412.1, read as the reverse complement.
CCGGATAGCCAATCGTCCCGGCCATCTCGGCGAA
>DAOTXG010000411.1:0-3198 GCA_034435515.1 Anaerolineales bacterium | reverse complement strand
GTCCGTCGCCTCTGGCTTGCCGAAGGCGATGTTGTCGCGGATCGTCCCGCTGAACAGCGTCGTCTCCTGCAGCACGATGCCGATCTGCGCGCGGAGCGAGTCGAGCGTTACGTCGCGCAGGTCGTAGCCGTCGAGCGTGATGCGCCCCTCGGTCGCGTCGTAGAAGCGCGGCAGGAGGTTGATGATGGTCGTCTTGCCGCTCCCGGTCGCGCCGAGCAGGGCAACGGTCTGGCCGGGCCGGGCTTCAAAAGTCATGTTCCTGAGCACCGGCTCGCCGCTGCCGAAATACTTGAACGTCACGTCCTCGAACCGGACGTTGCCCCGCACCAGCGGCAGGATGCGCGCGCCCCGTTTGTCGGTCACGTCGCTCTGCGCGTCGAGGATTTCAAAGACGCGCCCTGCCGAGGCGGACGCCTGCCCCAACTGCGTGATGATCATGCCGAGCTGCGCGATGGGCAGGAACAGGTAGATGAGGTACAGGCTGAACTCCTGCCACTCGCCGACCGTCAGCGTCCCGCCGACGATCTGCCGCCCGCCGAAATACAGCGTGGAGGCCTGGCCCAGGTTGGCGATGAGGAACATCAGCGGGAACATGAAGGCAAACAACCGCGCGAGCGCGATCTGCTGGCTCATTAACTGGCCGGCGGCGGAGCGGAACCTGGCCTGTTCGGATTTTTCGCGCGCGAACGCCTTGACGACCTTGATGCCTGCCAGGTTCTCCTGCAGCAGCGTGTTCAGCGCCGAGAGCCGCTCCTGCACTTTGGCGAACATGGGCCGGCTCACCCCGCCGAAGACCACGAACAACGCGAGCGCCACTGGCAGGATGGGCAGGGCGGCGAGGGCCAGCGGCGCGTTAGTCGTGAACAGGATGACGAGCGTGGCGATGATCAGGAGGAGCGCGCCCGCCAGGTGCACCAGTCCCTGCCCAATGAACAGGCGCACCTTCTCCACGTCGTCGGTCGCGCGGACCATCAGCTGGCCGGTCTGGTTGCGGTCGTGGTACGAGAACGACAGCCGCTGAATTTTGGCGAAGAGGTCGTTGCGCAGCTCAAAGGCCACTGCCTGCGAATTGCGCTCGGCCCAATAGGCTTGCAGGAAGGCGAAGGCCCCGCGCAGGACGGCGAACAGGACGATGGCGGCGCCGGCGGTGAGGAGCACGTCCGGGGCGGCTGCCTGCCGCGCGGTCAACTCGGCCGCCAACTGGTCTTTCGTCCAATCGGCCGGGAGTTTCAAGAAGTCCAGGACCCGGGGCAGGGCCTGCGGCAGGATGGCGGCGGGAATCTCGTCCAGCCTCGCGAGGACGGTCCCGGCCATCACACCCTCGGTCACGGCGTCTATGATGTTCCGCACCAGGCGCGGCACGGCCAGCTGTGAAAGCGTGGCGACGGCGAGGAACACGTAAGGCAGGATCGCCTGGCGGCGATAGCGCCCGAGGTACCGGACAGCGCGCTGCAGACCCCGGTTATTGGGGCCGAGGGCGTTTTTCATTCTTTTTCTCTTTCTCTTTCTTTCCTCTATCTCTCATCCAACTTGCGCGCCGCCGCCATCAGGTGATGGAGCGCGGCGACGACTGTGGCCTGCTGGTCGGCGGTGAGGTGGGCGGCGAGTTTCTCCGTCCACTGGTTGCGGGTCTCGATGCCCTTCTCGATCAGCGCGCGGCCTTTGGCGGTGATCGAGACTTGCTTGGCCCGGCGGTCGTGGGGGTTCTCCACGCGCTCCAGCAGGCCCCTCTGCACCAGCCCCTCGACCAGCTGGCTGCCGGCGGCGGCGGTCACGTCGAGGTGCGCGCTGATGTCGGAGATGCCGCACTCGCCGCCGTGATACAGGCGCATCAGCGCGCTGACCTGCGGCATCGAGAGCTCCGAGGCCTTGAAGTAGCGTATCCAGGCGTGCATCGAGTGCGCCATGAAGACCTCGGCCCACGCGCGCATGGTCGCGGCGAATGCTTTAGCAGATGACATAGTTAAACTGCCTGATTAGTTAAGTCAGGTTGAATATACCACGCGGTTGATTATTTGTGAAGGAGGATCGGGCCTGGCCGTTTGGGGAGGGTAAAATTAAATCACGCTCGCGGCGGATTTGCGCGAAGCGTCTGCCGCCGGACGCCGGACGCTTCGCGCAAATCCAGCGGGAGCGAGGGATGTGAACAATCACCAGGGTCAGAGAGGTCACGCAGGGGCTTTCCAAAGTCGTGGGAGCGGTTTGTAACCGCGCCCCTTATGGCAAATCAGGCAGCTTATCGCGGATGCAATCCGCTCCCACGCTGCGTTAGGCATTTTTAGTCAAGGGAAAATGGAAAAGCTCTACAGAGACCACAAACAATCAACGAATCAGCTTCTCCGGCAGCCGTTCCAGGTCGCGGACCATCTCTGCGAACGTCATGACGCGGGCCTGGGCTTTCTTGGCTTCAGCCCGCAGAGCCGGCGTCACGCCGCGCCGCGCGAAGACGATGAGATGTAACTGCCAGGCTGCCGGCTCGCGCTTCGGCTTGTTCGCGGGGTCGGCCGCCTTCAGCCGCTGGACGACCCGCTGCGCCCGCTCCACGAACAGTCGCCAGTCTTTGTGATCGGGCGGCTCATCCGCCCACTTGGCTTCACCGATCAGCGCCTGATGCTCGCGCCAATTGACCGCCGCCACGTCGGCCTGGTGCTGCGGCCCCCAGTCACTGCCCACAAAGTCCGGTGAGAACGGCAATCCACCCGCGCGGGCCTGCGCCAGCGTCCAGGCGCGGCAGAGTTCCTCGAACGAGGCGCCGACGAAGGCCCGCAGCTGCTCGGCGAACTGGCGTTCCAGCGTATCAGACAGCCCCTGCGCAATCCGGCTGCGATTGGGCGCCACGAACCGGTAATAAAAGCGCAGAAAGGGATCGCCGAGGAAGTAGCGCGCGTGGCGGGCCTGCCGACCCGCCGTCGGCCGTAAACCAGGACCAAGCAAGGCTCCGGGCGGCGCGTCAGCCGGTCGAGATCGGCCATCTCCTGCGCGCGGTGAACAAACGCAACTCTGACCACGGTGATCTTCCTGAATAATCACCAGAAAATTAGTAATTTTTCGTCAATTGTATTGAGCGAAGCCGGATTGTCAAACCACTCACCTTCGCGTAAACGGATTCGCTGAAACTGGCCAGCCCATCTATCTCAAAGGGCGGCGCTGACAGAACACTACAGCGAATTTAGGAAATAACGAATTTGCGCCCCTCGG
>DAOTXG010000410.1:0-3122 GCA_034435515.1 Anaerolineales bacterium | reverse complement strand
CCGTCCAGATCAACCACTTCTCCAAGTGGGGGCTGACTGCCCCGGCTGAGGCGGCGCCTACGTCCTTCAGTCTCTACCTGCCTCTGATACGGCGCTGAGCGCCTCACCCGCCTAACCCAGAGACCGCCCACCGAGGGCCGGAAGAAACTTCCGGCCCTCGGTTTTTGTGCACACAGCCGCCTGCATTCGATAACCCGGCAGGTTGGGCCGCGCGTTGGCCCTTTTTCCCGCTTGCGATTGGCGAAAAGCCTGCTACGATTCACCCTATGACCGAACGCGAGCAGGTTGAGCAAGTCATTACGACTCTGGAAGCCCAACGCGCGCTCCTGAGCGACGCGGTAGTGGACACCGCCCTGGCCTCCCTGCGCCAGACACTGGCGGCGGCGAGCGCCCCGGCCGGGCCGCCCGTTCGCGCGAGCACGGCCAAAGCGCAGCGCAAACTCGTGACCATCCTGTTTGCCGACGTATCCGGCTTTACGGCGATGTCGGAGGCGATGGACGCCGAAGAAGTGCAGGAGATGATGAATGCGCTCTGGCAGCGGCTCGACGGCGCTATCCTGGCGCACGGCGGTTTGATTGACAAGCACATCGGCGACGCCGTGATGGCGCTGTGGGGCGCGGGGACGGCGCGCGAGGACGAGCCGGAGCAGGCGATCCGTGCGGCGCTGGCGATGCACGAAGCGATGGCCGATTTTAGATTGCTGATTGCTGATTTGAAGCAATCCACAATCAGCCATCGGCAATCAGAAATCAATATGCGCATCGGCGTCAATACCGGCCTCGCCCTGCTTGGCATCGTGGGCACGACCGGCGAGTTTACGGCGATGGGCGATGCAGTGAACCTGGCCTCGCGGCTGGAACACGCCGCGCCCGTCGGCGGCGTCCTCGTCTCGCACGACACCTATCGCCACGTGCGCGGTCTCTTTGACGTCCAGCCCCTCGAACCGATGCCGATTAAGGGCAAAGCCGAGCCGGTGCAGACGTACGTCGTCCAGCGCGTTAAGCCGCGCGCCTTCCGCCTGGGCACGCGCGGGGTGCAGGGCGTCGAGACGCGCATGATCGGGCGCGAGGCCGAACTGCGAAAACTGCAGGAGGCCTGGCAGGCCGCCGTCGAACAGCGCCGGTTCCGCGCCGTCACCGCCGTGGCCGACGCCGGGGTGGGCAAATCGCGCCTGCTGTACGAGTTCAGCAACTGGCTCGAATTGCAGCCCCAGCGCATGTACGTCTTTCGCGGCCGCGCGGACGAGGGCATGGTCAGCCTGCCCTATTCGCTCCTGCGCGATGTCTTCCGGTTCAGCTTCGACATCCGCGAAGGCGACCCGCTGGCCGTGGCGCGCGATAAACTCGAGCGCGGCTTTGTCGAGGCGCTGGGCGCCGCGGGCGTGGAGGCGGCGCACTTCGTCGGCCACCTGCTGGGCTTTGAGTTCCGCGAGGCGGGCAGTCCCTATTTGCGCGGCCTGGGCGACGATGCGCGCCAGATCCGGGCGCGCGCCTTTCACGCGGCGGCGCAATTCTTCGCGGCGGCGACGAGGCAGGCAACCGCGAACGGCCGCTACGGCGCAGTGATGATCCTGCTCGAAGACATTCACTGGGCCGACGACGACACGCTCGACCTGATCGAGCACGTCGGGCGTGAATGCCAGTCGCTGCCAATCTTCGTCATCAGCCTGTCGCGCCCATCGTTGTTCCGTCGGCGCGCGAAGTGGGGCGAAGGCTTTGCCGCGGGCAGTCATGCACGGGTGGATTTGCAGCCGTTAACCGACGGCGCCAGTCTGACGCTGATCTCGGAGATCCTGCGCCAGCCGCCGGAGGCCGTTCCGACGGCGCTCCGCACCCTGATCGTCGGCCGGGCCGAAGGCAACCCGTATTACATCGAAGAACTGATCAAGATGCTGATGGAGACCGGCGTGATCGTCGCCAACGCCGCGGCCGGCGGACAGTGGGAGGTGAAACTCGACCGGTTGGCGGCGGGGCAGGTGCCGCCAACGCTGACCGGCATCCTCCAGGCCCGCCTGGACCGCCTGCAAACTTTGGAACGGGAGACTATTCAGCGCGCCTCCGTCGTGGGACGCGTCTTCTGGGATAGCGTGGTGGCCAGCCTGTCGGACGATGGAGAGCGGATCGTGTCGAGTTTATTGGGACCTATCTGGGGCGTGTTGCAGCAGAAAGAGATGGTCTTCCCCCAGCAGGCTTCGACGTTCGCGGGCGGACAGGAATTCATCTTCAAACATGCGATCTTTCATTCCGTCACTTACGAGAGCGTCCTCAAACGGCTGCGGCGGATCTATCACGCACAGGTGGCGGCCTGGCTGGTCGAGCGCAGCGGCGAGCGCGTCAGCGAATACGCCGGGGTAATTGGCGAGCACTTTGAGCGCGCGGGAGAATTGGCTCAGGCCGCCGAGTGGTACGGGCGAGCGGGCAAGCAAGCCCAAGATACCTATGCCCCCGAAGCGGCCATCAACTATTACCAGAAGGCGCTGGCCCTCGCACCGCCGGTGACCAACCTCGCCTGGCGGATGAGATTATATGAGGGACTGGGCGAGATGTTGCATCAGCAAGCACGTTTCGCCGAAGCATCGGAAGCCTACACGTCTATGCGGGCAATCGCCGAAACTCTCGGTGAGCTCGCGCCACAAGCGCACGCATGGTACGGTTTGGTGACGGAGCAAGAGGCCAGCGGCGATTATCGCGCGGCTTTGGAGAGTGTCGGACGAGTTGAGGCTATTGCGCAGGAGGCCGACCCTAGTCAGCCGGACATCTTTGCACACGTACAGGTGGAACTGGCCCGGGCGCTATACAAGAAGGGAGTGGTCAACGTCCGCCTGGGGGATGAGAAGGCGGCGCTCTCTTTGGGAGAACAAGCCCTGGCCATCAGCACGCGGGCCGGCGCTCGGCGCGAGATGGCGCTTAGCCTGGACTTACTGGGCTATGTGCACGACTATATGCTGGGTCGTCCGCAACAGGCTGCGCACTATTATGAGCAGGCACTGGAGGTTTTTCGCGAGTTGGGCAACCGCATGGGGATGGGCGCGATGCTCAACAACCTGGGAGAAAACGCCCGGTTGCGACGCGACTTCAAGACTGCTGCTGCTCGTTACCAAGAGGCGCTGAAAGTCGCCCGC
>DAOTXG010000409.1:0-6132 GCA_034435515.1 Anaerolineales bacterium | reverse complement strand
CCCGCCGGGCCGCACTGGGCGATTTCAATTTTGTCGTCTCCCAACTCTTGCTTGAGGATCGCATCCACCTCAGAAGTCGTCCTGCCCCACAGTTGCGAGGCGTCGCGCAGTTCGGCTTTGGGCTGTTCTCCGGCCCCGCCGTCGTGCAACCACAAGTACACTGGCTTTTCGGATTTGCCCTTGACCACAATGCCGTCGAACCCGGCGAACTTCATTTCAGCCGGGAAGAAGCCGCCGCACTGGCTGTCGCCGATGCCGTCCACCAAAGGCGACTTGGCGTTGGCGGTCATGCGGCTCTGGCCGGAGATGGGCGCGCCGGTCAGCGGGGAAAGCATGAGGGTGAGGACGTTGTCCGGGCCGAGCGGGTCGGCGCCGGGCTTCATCTCCTTGAGGATGTAGTGCATCCCCATCGCCGAGCCGCCCAGGTATTGGCGGTAAAAACTCTCCGGCGGATTCTCGACGGTCAGCGCGCCCTGCGTCAAATCCACGTGCAGGATGTTTCCAGTGTATCCGTTGGGCATAGGGGCCTCCTGTGTGGGATAGAATTAGAGTTACTCGTCAGACTCGCTCAAGGTTTCATCAGCTTGAGCCATGCGCTCAAGAAAGTCTATAAACTCATTCAGGTCGCGGCTCACGGAGCCGTAGCACGCCCGTGACTCGTTGGCCAATTCTTGAACACGGAGGGGGCGTAAATTGAAAGCGTATACGTGGCGGACAATATGACGGAAGTCACGATACTCGTCTAAACAGCGGCGTGTCTCGCTCCTAATCACTGCGGGGCGCAAATCACTTATCGCGATTGACATCCGCCGAAGCAAATCCTGGTGCCAAGCTGGCCCGGAAGGGACGTTGACATCTACTGTGCGAGCAATGTCCTCGAAGATTCGCTCGAGGCCATTATAGAAGCCGTGCAGATTCAGTGCAACCCCATCCCAGTAGCCATCATCGCTCGTGCGCTGGGCTTTGTCTCTTAACTCTTCAGCACGTCTGACAGTTCGCTCTACGTCGGTTAAAGCATCGCGGATCCGTTCGGTGAGGGCCGCGAATTCACTGCTCACAACTCGACTCCCTCGCGCTCAATTGCCTTTCTAAGCGTCGGACGCGCAGATTCAAACTCAATGAGATCTATGGAAATCTCGGGATCAAGATTAAGCAGACAGCCCACCGCGCGTAAATATTTTCGCTCATCTATACCCCAAACGGCCAAATCTACGTCGGAACGCTCATAGAAGAGGTTGGGATGGCACAAAGAACCAAACACCATCACCCGTTTCACGCCGAATTCGTCTTTCAACAAGGCTGCTCCTCGTCGGGCCACTGCCCAGGCTCTCTCGCGACGCGCCGCCATACGCCTGCGGCGGGCCTGCATTCGCGCCCGTGCAGTTCGGACGTATTTCTCGATCTCTTCCGGGGTTAACTCTGCCGCCGTCTTGCCCATGGCTCTGCTCCGCTGGCGAAGATTGTACAAGAGAGGCTGGGGCGTAGTCAATGCGTGTAGGCCACTTCGGATTTTGCCTATTTGCCTATCGCACTTTTGAAAATGCCAGGTAGAGACGTTCTGGCGGAACGTCTCTACTCGCTCACCTTCCCGATCCCCCACATGATAAGCGCGAGCAGCCCGGCAAGCAGGGCGAACGCCGCCAGGCACAGCAGGCCGCCCAACGCCGCCCGGCCCCCGAAGAAGACATAAATCAGCCCCAGGCCGACGACGAACAGGATCACAAAAAAGCCGATCAGCAGGTTGCGGTCGGTCAGGGCGCGGTGGCGGCGGAGGTCGGTCGGGTCAGAGGTCGGCATCGGCGTCATTCCGTATCACGTATTGCGTATTGCGTAAATGGGACACGCCATACGTAATACGTAATACGGATTGTAGCCTAAAACGCCGTGTGCGCTCAAAGGTCGTCAGGGGAGTGGCGTGGGAGCGGCTTGTAGCCGCGAGGGTCGCGGTTGCAAACCGCTCCCACTGACAAGGATTGCGTATACACGCCGACAGTCGCCCGGCTGAGTCTGGTATAATGCCCCCGTCCACTCGCCCCATCACTCGCCCAGGATCACATGGACTTGCGCCAGCACGACATCGCCCGATTGATCAAGCAGGCCGACTACTTCATCAGCCACCAGGACTGGGATCAGGCGGCTGCGCGCTGCTACCAGGTCCTCGCCCTCGACCCGGCCAACGTCAACGCCGCGCTTAAACTCACCAGCATCTACCTCCAGCGCGACCTGGTCGAAGACATGCGCCTCGCGCTCCAGCGCCTGTTCGACCCGGAAGACGCCAGCCCGCACCAATACCGGCGGATGCTGGCGTTTTCTTATCGCGTCCTCTCGTGCTGGAAAGGCTGGCTGTCCGACGCCTCCGAGCAGATGCCGCCGGCCGACGAACTCGAAGAGGTCGCGCAGATCCTCAATCACGCCTACCTGCACGGCGACGACGGCGATCTGCTCCGGGCCTGGGAACTCTACGTGGAAGCCGGCGCCCGGCGCCCGCGCGCCCGGTATACCATTCAATGGTGGATGGTCAAGCAATTCGCGGAGCACGGCTTCTTCGCCGACGCCGCCGAGGTGCTCACCGAAATGCGCGCCGCCTGCCCCGAAGACGAAGACGCCCGCTACGTCCTGGCCGAGATGCGCTGGTGGCGCGACCACTCCGACACGCTCGTCTGGCTCCCCTGATCTGGAATGCCTCACCCCGGCATCCTCGCGCGCTACCGCGATTTCCTCCGCCTCCCGACCAACGCCCGCCCGATCACCCTCCTCGAAGGCGATACGCCTCTCCTCCTCGCCCCGCGCCTCGGGGCGGAATTGGAGTGTGAACTCTATCTGAAATTCGAGGGCCTCAACCCGACCGGCTCCTTCAAAGACCGCGGCCTGACGATGGCGATGACGATGGCCGTAGCCGAGGGCGCGCGCGCGGTCATCTGCGCCTCCACCGGCAACACCGCGGCCTCGGCGGCGGCCTACGCCGGCCGCGCGGGCCTGCGCTGTTACGTGCTGATCCCGGAGGGGAAGGTGGCGGCGGGCAAACTCGCCGGGGCCATGGCTTATGGCGCGGAGGTGATTCAGGTTCAAGGCTCGTTCGACGACGCGCTGGCGCTCGTGCGCGAGATTTCTCAGCGCCGGCCCCTGGCCCTCGTCAACTCCCTGAACCCGCACCGCCTCGAAGGGCAAAAGACCGCCGCCTTCGAGATTTGTGACGCGCTCGGCGGCGACCCGGACGGGCCGGGGCGCGCGCCCGACTGGGTGTGCCTGCCCGTCGGCAACGCCGGAAACATCACCGCTTATTGGAAGGGTTTTCGCGAGTATCAGGCTGCCTCGCGCGTAGACTCGCTCCCCCACCTGCTTGGCGTGCAGGCGGCGGGCGCGGCCCCGCTCGTCCTGGGGCGTCCGGTGGAGAAACCCGAGACGGTGGCGACGGCGATCCGCATCGGCCGCCCGGCGCGCGGCGAAGAGGCGCTCAGCGCCGCCGAAGAGTCCCAGGGACGCATCGTCGCCGCGAGCGACGACGAAATCCTGGCGATGCAAAAACGCCTGGCCGCCGAGGGCGTGTGGTGCGAGCCGGCCTCCGCCGCCGGAGCGGCCGGGCTTTTCAAAGAAGTCCGCGAAGGCCGCCTGGACGTGCGCAGGCAGACGGTCGTGTGCGTCGTCACCGGGCACGGCCTCAAAGACCCGGAGGTTATCACCTCCCGCTTTGCGGCCCCGCCCCTCATCCCGGCAGAACTTGAAGCCCTGGAAAACTGCTTTAACAACGTATAGCGTGGCGCGTAGTGCGTGTTCCGTGTTGCGTGTTCCGTTTCCCTGTATCCTGCAATACGCAATACGCTATACGCAATATGCTATGTGCGATATGCTATGAAGAGAGTCTCCATCTCCGTCCCCGCTTCCACCGCCAACCTCGGCGCGGGGTTTGATTGCCTGGCGCTGGCGCTGGATTTGCGCAACCGGGTGGAATTCGAGGAGGTGGAGGGCGGCCTGGAGGTCACAGTGGAGGGTGAGGGGGCCGGGCGCGTGCCGCTCGACGCGGCGAATTTGATCGTGAAAGCCGCCGAGCGCCTCTTCGCGCAGGTGAACCGCCGCCCGCGCGGTCTGCGCGTCCGCGCGGTCAACCGTATCCCGCTCGGGTCGGGGATGGGGTCGTCGGCGGCCGCGGTCGTCGGCGGCCTGGCGGCGGCGAACGCGCTGGTGGGGGGCGGGTTGAGCCGGGATGATCTACTGCGCCTGGCTTACGAAATGGAGGGGCATCCCGACAACGCCGCCGCCGCGCTGTTCGGCGGCCTGACGCTGGTCAGCGCGGTAGGCGACGAGATGTTGGTTCGCCCGCTTGAAGTTCCGCCGCTCACCCTCGTGATTGCCCTCCCTGATCTGCAACTGTCAACCGCCGAGGCCCGCGCCGCCTTGCCCGCCCACGTCCCGCTCGAGGACGCGGTGTTCAATATCGGCCGGGCGTTGTTCACCGTCCAGGCCCTCACGCGCGGCGACGCCGGGCTGCTGCGCCGGGCCATTGCCGACCGGCTGCACCAACCCTATCGCCGCCGACTCATCCCCGGCTACGAGTCGGTCGAGGCCGCAGCGCTCCGCGCCGGGGCCAGCGCGGTCGCGCTGTCGGGCGCGGGGCCGTCACTGGTGGCTTTTGCGCCGCGTGAGCACATGGCGATTGCGGAGGCTATGCGGATGGCGTTTGAAGCGCACGGCGTGGCGTGCCGGACGTTCGTGCTGGGCGTGGATGCGCGAGGGATGGAGGCAGAGTAAATCCCAAACCCTTTTTATCGGCTATTCGTCATTCGCCACTTATAGACGACGGTGATAAAATTCACGGCATGCAGATTAATTCAGGAGGCCAATGGAAATGACCGCCCTCGTATCCGGTTTTATGGAAGGGTTGCTGTACCGGGGCCGTGAAGGCCACCTCAGCTACATCGGCCACCGGCTGGCCGGGTTGGGCACCCTGCTCTTCCTCGCCATTCACATCCTCGACACCTCCACCGTCTATTTCTTTCCCAGCCTGTACATACACGCGATTGAACTGTACCGCAGCACGCCGATGATGTTCGGCGAGATTTTGCTCGTCGCGGCGGTGCTGTTTCACGGCGTCAACGGCCTGAAGATCATCCTCAACGACACCTTCCCGCACTGGTGGTCGAAGCGCGCCGAGCGGCAGTCCTTCTGGCGCGTGGCGGCGCTCACTTTCGTGCTCTGGCTCCCGGCGGCCTATTTCATGGGGCGCAACCTGTACCTGCATAACTTCTGCCAGTGCCCGTCGGAGACCGCCCTGAACGTCGAAGCCATCAACAACTTCTCGCTCGTCGCCATCCCGCTTCTCTTTGTCGTTATCCTCGCCGTGCTGGCCTATGACGCCTCGACCGAGCGGCTCGCCGTCTCGCGCGCGGTCAAGGTCCCGGCGCGGAATCTGGAGGCCTATTCCTGGCTGTTCATGCGTTGGAGCGGCGGCCTGCTCATCCCGCTCGTGTGGATCCACGTGTTGATCCAGGATGTGCTCGTCGGCGTCCACGCCATTGACCTGGACTTTGTGGCGCTGCGCTGGGCCTCGCTGGGCTGGCGCGTGTACGACATTGCCTTGCTGGCCTTCGCCTTCGGGCACGGGATGAACGGTCTGCGCGGCATCGTGGACGACTACGTCAAGCATCCGGGGTGGAATCGCGCGGCCAACTGGGCCGTGTTCCTCGGTTGGCTGGTCATCACCGCCATCGGCGCCATTGCCCTCGTCGGCGGCGTCAGGCAGTAGGGGCAACCCGCGCGGTTGCCCAATCGTAGGGGCAACCCTCGCGGTTGCCCAATCGTAGGGGCAACCCTTGTGGTCGCCCGGTCGTAGGGGCGACCCTGGCGGTCGCCCGGTCGTAAGGGCGACCCTGGCGGTCGCCCGACCATGGATGGATGATATGCTGGAAATTGTGACCGACTGCGAGCGCTTGGTCGCCGCGCTGCGTGAGCGCGGGGTGGACTGGCTCGCGCCCAGCGATGCGAAAGGCGAGCCGGTCTCCGACGAGACTTTGATTGCCAGTCTCGCCGCGCACGCCGACCCGCGCTTGAGGCAGGCCTTGACTGGATGGCTCCTTCTCCGCCCGGCGTTGGCTGATGCTGTCCCGAAAGTTTTAGTCTGGCTCACTGCGGCAGCGC
>DAOTXG010000408.1:0-20082 GCA_034435515.1 Anaerolineales bacterium | reverse complement strand
CCAAACTGCGCTCGCTGCCGTTAGAAGAGGCGCAGGCGGTGTTGAGAGAATGTGGAGGGTGAGAACCACTGAGACACTGAGTGCACTGAGTGCACTGAGTCGGCGTTCTCATTGAACTCAGTGATTCAGTGGTTCTCACCCTCTTGCCGACTCATCCCCCGCGAGTCTATAATCCTCTAGAAGGCTAGGGTTGCCAACCCCATACAGATTGTAGAAGACGGCGAGGCGGCCATCCACTGCTTGAGCGCGGAAAACAAGACCGCCGCCCTGAGGCGGTGGCTGAACCACGCTAGTGGCATCTCACGTGCGGAGAGGAAGGTAGTTTATCTGGTCAGCAAAGAGGTACTTAAGCGTGCTCATGCGCCCGGGGTGGGAGTGGATTGGCGCTCGGCGGCAACACGCCGCAGTTTTTGGATCGCCGGCGAGGGGTGACGATTTTGCTCCTCCCGCCGCCGCCTGGCATTCTCCAGCCAGTGGGACAGATAGGCTGTCACCTGCTCTTTGTTGTGCAAGTAATAGGTAATCGTGGCGTAGACTTGCTCCAGCGTCACGGAAGGATAAGCCGCCGCGATGTCTTCGGGAGTCTGGCTGCGATAGATAAATTCGTACAAGATGGTTTCGATGCCGACCCGCGTTCCTTTGACGCGAATATCGTTGGGCGCGAAAAACTCAAAATGCTCTTCCAGTTCCATGTTTTTCACCTCGACAAAAATTATAGCACAGCCGCAGTGCGCCCACCTGGAGTTTGCAGACGAATTTCATCCTTCATCCCTCAGCCTTCACCCTTTGACTTTCCTCCCCCCGCGAGTCTATAATCCCTGCCGAAACACGTTCCGTATTGTGTATCCCATATTCAGTAGCTCACGAGTTCGTAGTGACGACTTTAGTCGTCAACCAGAAAAAGCGACTGAAGTCGCTACTACAAAGAATTTCGCCATGTGCTGATATTGCGTAGAGCCAACCAACGCAATACGCAATACGTAATACGTAATACGCAATGTCTGTCATAGACGACATCAAAGCCCGCCTCGACATCGTCGAGCTCATCGGCGAGACGGTGAAACTGCGCAAGTCCGGCCGGACGTACATGGGCCTGTGCCCGTTCCACGCGCACAAAAACAACACGCCGTCGTTCGCCGTGTGGCCCGACAGCGGCCTGTGGAAATGCTTCGGGCAGTGCAACGAAGGCGGCGACGTCTTCAAGTTCGTGATGAAGCGCGACGGCGTCGAGTTCTCCGAGGCGCTGCGGACGCTCGCCGCCCGCGCGGGCGTGGAACTCAAGCCGCGCACGCCCCAAGAGCAGGAACGGGACGACGACCTCGACCACCTGCGCCAGCTGCTCGAAGCCGCCGTGAAATACTACCACCACCTGCTCAAAAACGCGCCGCAGGCCGCGCACGCCCGCGCGCACCTCGCCGGACGCGGCCTGACCGACAAGGCCGTCGAGATGTTCGAGCTGGGCTACGCGCTCGACGACTGGGATGCGGCGCTGAACTACCTCACCGGCAAAGGCTACAGCCAGAAAGATTTGCTCGAAGCCGGGCTGATCGTCGAGAAAGAGTCATCCGGCGCCCCCGCCGCCGGGTCCGAACCATCGGCCATCAGCCATCAGCCATCGGCTATCCGCCGTTTCGATAGATTCCGCGACCGGCTGATGATCCCGGTGCGCGACGAGCGCGGGCGCCTGACCGGCTTTCAGGCGCGCGCCCTCAAGCCGGACGCCGTCCCCAAGTTCATGAACAGCCCGCAGACGGCGCTCTTCGACAAAGGGCGGACGCTCTTCGGATTGCACCTGGCCCGCAAGGCCATCCGCGAGTCAGGCGCGGCCATCGTGGTCGAGGGCAACCTGGACGTGGTCGCCGCGCACCAGGCCGGCTTCGCCAATGTCGTCTCGTCGCAGGGCACGGCGCTCACCGAGCATCAACTGCGCTTGCTCAAGAAACATTCCAAACGCATCCTCCTCGCGCTCGACGCCGACGAAGCCGGGGACGCGGCGACGCTGCGCGGGCTGACCGTCGCGCGCGAGGCGCTCGACCGCGAGGCCGATTTCGTCTTCGACCCGCGCGGATTGGTGAAGACCGAGGGCCGGCTGGGCGCGGACATCCGCGTGATGACGCTGCCCGAGGGGTTGGACCCGGACGAGGTCATCCGCCAGAATCCGGGCGAGTGGCGCGCGCTCGTAGAGGCGGCGGAGCCGGTGGTAGCCTACGTGATCCGCGTGCTCACGCAAAACCGCGACGTGGACGACCCGAAGACGAAGACCCAGATCGCGGAGACGGTGCTGCCGCTGATCGAGGACGTGGCGCAGCCGATTGAACGCGACGCCTACCGGCAGAGGCTGGCGCGGGTGTTGAAAGTGGACGAGCGCTCGCTCGTCGTCCGGCGCGCGCCGCCGAAAAAATCCGCGCCCCCGCCTCCTGCCACATCCGCCCAAGTTGTGGCAGAATCACCAGCGGCGGCGCCGGCCGCAGCGGCGCCGCGCGACGTCTCGAAATTGGAAGCATACTGCCTGAGCGCGCTTTTGAAAAAACCGGATTTGTTGTATAAAGCCGACCGGCAGTTGCAGGACTTCGGCCTGCCCCGGCTGGCGCCCGAAGATTTCGCGCACACCGAGCACCAGCTGCTCTTCCGCGCCCTGACCACCGCCCTGGAGCAGTTCGACTCCGAGACGCTGGACCACGTGCGCGAAAATCTCGATCCGGCGCTGGCGCCGCGCCTGGCGGCGCTGCTGCAAACCGGCGACGCGCCCGCCAACGGCGACCCGCGCGCCGGCGACGATTTGATCGCCAGCGTGCTACGGCTGCGGCGGCGGACGCTGAAGGCCTGGCTGACCGAGCTGCGTTTCCTGATCGAGGCCGCGCACGAGCAGGGCGATCTGAAAGCAGAGGATTATCAAAAAGAGGTGTTTCAGCAAACGCGCGCGCTAGCGCAGGTGGATCAGGCGCTGGCCCGCAAATCCCGGCGCGGCCAAACGGCGCCTCGGTTGGGTACGCGGTAGAAGCCTATGGTGAGCCTATGAAAGCCAAAGAACCGGTACCGCCTGACGAGCGTGAGCCTCAGGGCGAGAGGCGCGACGATCCCCTCGACGCCGGAGAGCCAACCGGGTTGAACCACCCCGGCGCAGAAGCCGACGACGGCCCAGACCTGCCTGGCCCGCTCGACGAGCCAGGATTGGATTTGTCGCCGCTAGAGGAAGGGGATGCGCTCAACGGCCTGAACGGGCTGGACGAATTGGACGTGGAGGCCGAAGACGTCAGTTTTGACGCCGAAGAGGGCGAGCCAGGCGAGGAGGAACTGGAGGAGATCGAGGAAGAGGGGCTGGATATTGATACCACCGCCATCTCCGAACTGGCCGACGATCCGGTGCGGATGTATTTGAAAGAGATCGGCCAGGTGCAGCTGCTCGACTCGGACCGGGAAGTGTGGCTGGCGACGCAGATGCTGTCGGCTCAGTCTCTGGAACGCAAGCGCCTCCAGGAAGCCGGCGGCAGCCGGGCCAAAGACGTAGGCGCGCAGGAAGCGATATACCTGTCGCTCTTCGACGAACTGGAAGTGGCCTGGAAGCGCCTGCAGGAGGATGCGCACAAGCACAAACATCCGCCGCTGGACCTGCTCGTGCTCACCCGCGAAGCCCAGGCTCTGCGCCAGAACTGGAACTCCGAAGCGCCCTCCTACCTGCGCAGCTGGCTCGACAGCGGTTATTGGGGCCACGACCGGGGCTGGGACAAGGTCGCCCAGGAAGCCTTCGACATCTTCTACATTCTCTATCTGCTGCCCGAGCCGATGCAGGACAAGCTCTGCGAGGCGCTGCAGCGGAAGAAGAAGGCGTTCCCGCTCAAACGCACGTTCCGCAGCTGGCTGCCCGACGAGGCGGGGCTGGCCGAAGAATATGCGGCTATCCAGCGGCGCGCCGAAGAGGCCAAGAAAGCGCTGATCCGCGCCAACCTGCGCCTGGTCGTGAGCGTCGCCAAGCGGTACATCGGGCGCGGCATCAATTTCCTCGACTTGATTCAAGAAGGCAACATCGGCCTGCTGCGCGCGGTCGAGAAATTCGACCCGACCAAAGGCTACAAGTTCAGCACTTACGCCACCTGGTGGATCCGGCAGGCCATCACGCGCGCTATCGCCGACCAGGCGCGCACCATCCGCATCCCGGTGCACATGGTCGAGACGATCAACCGACTCATGCGCATCCAGCGGCAACTGATTCAGGAACTGGGCCGCGAGCCGACCTCGGAAGAGGTGGCGCTCGAACTGGACTTGCTGACGACCGAAGAAACCGCCGCCATCCGCCGGGCGAGGGCGACCGGCGAGCGGCTGGAGCCGATGTTGGAGCGGCAGCTCCACCGGGCCGCCATCAAAGTCCGGCGTATCATCCGCGTCGCGCAGGAACCCCTGCCCCTCGACTCGCCGGTGGGGCCGGAGGAAAGCAGCCAACTGGTGGACTTCGTCGAAGACGAGACCATTCCTACGCCGGCGGACGCGGCTTCCCATCAGCTGCTGCGGGAACACGTCCGCCGGGCGCTCGACGTGCTCACCGACCGCGAGCGCGAAGTGCTGGAGATGCGGTTTGGCCTCAAGGACGGGCAGGATCACACGCTCGAAGAAGTCGGCCAGTATTTTCGCGTCACGCGCGAGCGCATCCGCCAGATCGAGGCCAAAGCCCTGCGCAAACTGAGGCACCCCACGCGCAGCCGCCAATTGCGCGATTATCTGGGGTAGCCCAGGGCTTTTCCATTTTCCCTTGACAGAAAACGCCTGATGTGGCGTGGAAGCAGATACGCTTCGCGTCCGCGAGAGGCCGCTGGACTTGCCATCAGGCTCGCGGTTACAAACCGCTCCCACGACTTTGGAAAAGCCTTGTCGGGGTAGCCGGACAGCAAGCCGGGGCGACCCGGCTTACTTTTTATATTTCTCACAGGAGGCATCTTATGCGTCAGGTCTTCAGGCAGGTTTCGATTGGCATGATCGTCCTGATCGTCGTCGCCGTCGTCGGGCTGGCGGCGGTGCTGAACAGCCAGTTGTTCTATCTGTTCACTCGGGTCAACGAGCAGGAGGTCGGCGTGCAGTTCCGGGGCGGGCGGATTTTCAACGTCGTCGGCCCGGGCCTCTACAGCGATTTCGGCCTGTACGTGGAAATGCGCAAGGTCTCCAGCCAGAGCCTGCCATTCAGCGTGCGGGACGAAGAGATCATCACCAGCGACAAACAGCGCATCGGCCTGGTGGTGAGCGGCGATATCTTCCGCCCCAACCTGGCGCGCAAGGACCTGATCCAGACGTTGTGGGCGCAGTACAGCGGCATCTTTCTGGACGACGAGCTGGCCCGCACGCGCGTGCAAGACCTGACGCGGCAGGCGATGAAGGTGTGCGTGGGCGAGCGCCCCTTTGACGACGCGATCATCGGCACGGCGCGCGACGAACTGCGGTCGTGCATTGACGACGAACTGAGCCAGCTGGCGGCGAACTTCGGCCTGCAGATCGAGAACGTGGTCGTGCCCGAAGTCGTGCTCTCGCCCGAGGTGCAGGCCGCGCTGGACGCCATCGTGCAGAGCCGGCTGCTGACCGAGAAGGCGGCGCAGGACAAATTGAAGGCCGACGCCGAGGCCGCCGCCGAGCAGGCGCGGCAGGAAGGCGAAGTCCGCGTGGCGCAGGCGCGCATTCAAGAAGAAGCCCGCCAGCAGATCATCCTGGCGCAGTTGGAGCGGGAAAAGACCGAGGCGCAGAAGGCCGTCATCGAGGCGCAGAAGGCCAACGAATTCGCGCAGGTCGAGGCGCAAAGGCGGATTATCGAGGCGGAGAAAGCCAACGCACTGCTCGCCGCCGAGCAAGACCTGGCCATCAACACGGCGCAGGCCCTCGCGGCGGCGGAGAAAGCCAAAGCCGACCTCGCCCCGCAGCTGGCTCTGGCCGAACTCTACGCCCGCAATCCCGGCTACCTGCAGCTGCAAGTCGTGCAGGCCAATGCCAGCGCGCTCACCCGGACCGACAAAATCATCTTCACTCCCGAAGGCTCGACGCCGACGATTGTCCTGCCCGGCCCCGGCATCCAGCCGACGGTGACGACGAATCCCTGATGACGCTTCACAACTTTTCCCTGCTGGGCGTCTTCGCCCACCCGGACGACGAGGGCAGCGCCAGCGGCTGCCTGGCGCAATATGCGGCGCAGGGCGCGCGAGTCTACGTGGCCTGCGCCACGCGCGGCGACGGCGTGGACGCCAAGATCAAAGACCCGGCGCTCGCCACGCGCGAAACCCTGGGACAGGTGCGCTCGCAGGAATTGGCGTGCGCGTGTGAGAAACTCGGCGTCCAACCGCCGCTGTTCCTCGGCTATCAGGATGGCGAGGTGGATCAGGTCCCGCTGGAGGAGGCCGCGCGTCGCCTGGCGCGCCTCATCCGCGAACTGCGGCCGGCCGCCGTAATTACGCACGGGCCGGAGGGCGGCTACGGACACCCAGACCACATCGCCGTCTGCCGCTTCACGACGCGGGCTTTTGAAATGGCCTCTGACTCTACGCTGGACCTGGGCCCCTCGTCTCCTGACGGGAACCTTCAACCGTTTGCGCCGGCCAAGTTGTATTACACCGCCTTCCCGCGCAGCCTCCGCGAGAAAGTGCCGGGCTTCCGCGAGCGCCGCGCGGACATCCGCGGGCAGCAGTTGGAGTTCCTCGGCGTCGAGGACGAGAAGATCACGACTGAGATAGACATCAAAAAGTGGCTGCAGGTGAAGCTGGAGGCCATGCGCTGCCACCGCACCCAATTCGAGTTCGACCCGGAGACGGGGCAGCCCAAGACCTTCGCCTCCGGCCTGCCTGAAGAGCAGCGGCTCAAGTTCTTCGGCTACGAGCGCTTTGTGCTGGCCCATCCGGCGGCAGTGTTCGACGGCAAAGAGACAGACTTGTTCGCGGGCCTGCGAGAGAGATGACAATAAATCCCAAATCCCAAATTTAATATCCCAAATTCGCCTAATTTTGCTTGGGATTTTGGGAGTTGGGATTTGGGATTTGCTTTTTGATAGAACTTTGTGATAAACTTTACACACTCTACTGGCTGGTTAGTCGGGCCGCTCCCTCGGAGAGTTTGATGCTTACGGATTACCTGCCAATTGCCATCCTCTTTATCATCTCCACCGGGCTGGCTATCCTCTTCATCGTCGTTGGCCATCTTTTTGGCCCCAAACGCCCGACCCCCCGCAAACTTGAGCCTTACGAATCCGGCATGAGGCCCCTCGGTCCGGCCATGCGCCGAATGCCGGTGCGCTTCTACCTCGTCGCCGTCCTTTTCATCCTGTTCGACATCGAAGTCGTTTTCTTCCTGCCGTGGGCGGTGACGCTGCGCTCTTTCATCGGCAGCGGGCTGGGAATTTTCGCCTTTGTGGAGATGCTGGTCTTTATCGTGATTCTGTTGGTGGGCTACATCTGGGTTTGGAAGAAAGGCGCGCTGGAGTGGGAGTAGGCAGAGGAGGTCCGATGGGTCTCGAACAGAAACTCGGCAATATGGGCGTGGTGACCACGACGCTCGAAGCGGCCATCAACTGGGGCCGCACGGGCGCCATGTGGCCGATGCTCTTCGGCCTCGCCTGCTGCGCGATAGAGATGATCAGCACGGTGGCCGGGCCGCAGAACGACCTCTCGCGTTTCGGCATGGAACTGATGCGCGCCTCGCCGCGCCAGTCGGACCTGATGATCGTGGCCGGACGGGTGAGCCGCAAGATGGCGCCGGTGCTCCGCCGCCTCTACGACCAGATGCCCGACCCCAAGTGGGTCATCGCCATGGGCGACTGCGCCTCGTGCGGCGGCATCTTCAACAACTACGCCATCGTGCAGGGCGTGGACGAGGTGGTGCCGGTGGACGTGTACGTGGCCGGCTGCCCGCCGCGCCCCGAGGCTCTGATGCACGGCATCTTGACCCTGCACGAGAAGGTCAAGAAGATGAAACTCAAGGACTGGGCCTAGGGGATTGCGGATTGTGGATTGCTGATTGCTGATTTGTGATCGATCAATCAGCAATCAGAAATCATCAATCAGCAATCAAAAATCCGTGTCGCACATCGAGAACACCCTTGCCGCGTTGAAAGAAAAATTCGGGGAGGCTGTCGAGCAGGTCGTCGAGTTCCGGGGCGAGACGACGGTGTGGCTGAAGAAGGACGCCGTCGCCGACGCCCTGCGCTTCCTGAAAGAGTCGCCTGCCCTGCGGTATACCTTCCTGGCCGCCCTCACGGCCTACGACGACTGGCCGGAGGCGCCGCGCTTTAAAGTGATCTATCAAGTGCGGAACATGGCGAACATGACCAGTCTGCGCGTCACGTGCGCCGTGCGCGGCGACGAGCCGGAACTGCCGACGGTCACGGGCGTGCACCTCAACGCCAACTGGCACGAGCGCGAGGTTTACGACATGTTCGGGATCCGGTTCGCCGGCCATCCCGACCTGCGGCGCATTCTCATGCCCGCCGACTGGGAGGGCCACCCGCTGCGCAAAGATTACCCGCTCGGCTACGAAGAAGTCGAATTTACCTTCAATTTCGACGAGATTGAGAAGAAGAAGCCGTATGCTAAGGAGTAAAACGTAAAGCGTAAAACGTAAAAACGTCTTACGTCTTTACATTTTACTGCGCCTCGGAGTCCGCATGACTGCTGAAGCTGAGCACCAGCTGCTGGAGACGACCCTCGACGAGTTGAAGCACTTGTTCTCCCCCCGCGCGGCGGCGGGCGAGACGCTGGTGCTCAACATGGGGCCGCAGCACCCCAGCACTCACGGCGTGCTGCGCCTCATCGTCGAGTTGGATGGCGAAATTATCGTCACCGCCGTTCCGGACATCGGCTATCTCCACACCGGCGTGGAGAAGAACATGGAGGCCAAGAATTATCTCAAGGCCCTCGTCATGACCGACCGGCTGGACTACCTGAACAACATGGGCAATACGCTCACCTATTGCCTGGCCATCGAGAAATTGATGGACGTGCAGGTCCCGCCGCGCGCCCAGATTCTGCGCGTCATTCTCACTGAACTGCAGCGCATCGGCTCCCACCTGGTCTGGCTGGGCACGCACACCGCCGACATCGCCTCGCAATCCGTTTTGTTCTACGCCTTCCGCGAGCGCGAGCGCATCATGGACCTCTTCGAGATGGTCGGGGGCCAGCGCATGATGACCTCGTACTTCCGCCCCGGCGGGGTATGGCGCGACGTGCCGGCCGGCTTCGAGGAGGCCGTGCGCGATTTCGTGAACAACTATTTGCCGCCCAAGCTCGACGACTACCACAGCCTGCTGGATAATAATCCGATCTGGCTCGACCGCACCAAAGGCATCGGCGTGATTGACGCGGAAAACGCCCTCGCCTGGTGCCTCACCGGGGCCTCGCTGCGCGGATCGGGCGTCAACTTCGACGTCCGCAAAGCCATGCCTTACTCCGGTTACGAGGCCTACGAGTTCGACGTGCCCCTCGGCCAGAATGGCGACGTGTACGACCGCTACCGGTGCCGGATGGAGGAGTTCCACCAGTCCATCCGCATCGTCAACCAGGCCCTCGACAAACTGGCCAAGACCAAAGGCCCCGTCATCACGGACGACCGCAAAGTCGCGCCGCCCCCCCGCTCGGAACTGGGGCGCAGCATGGAAGCCGTCATCCACCACTTCAAACTGTGGACGGAGGGCTTCAGCGCGCCAAAGGGCGACGTGTACGCGGCGACCGAATCGCCGCGCGGCGAGCTGGGCGTGTATCTCGTGGGGAACGGCGGCCCCAAGCCCCACCGGGTTTACTGGCGCACGCCGTCGTTCGTGAACCTGCAGGCCCTGCCAGTTCTTTCCAAAGGCCACTTTGTGGCCGACGTGGTGGCGATTATCGGCAGTATTGACATTGTGTTAGGGGACACGGACAGGTAATGAGTAATGAGTAATTGGTAATTACTCATTATTCATTACTCGTTACAGCTGTGGAGGCTTTTGTGCTCGTTGACAAGTACCGCGCCGAGATAGACAAAATCCTCGCCAAATACCCGCCTGAGCGCAAGCGCTCGGCGGTGATGCCGCTGCTGTATCTGGCCCAGAAAGAGTACGGCTACCTCCCTCAGACTGCGGTGGCGGAGGTGGGCGACCTGTGCGGCATGTCGGCGACGCAGGTCGCGGGCATCGTCGGGTTTTACACGCTCTACCACGACCGCCCGGCGGGCAGGCGCTACGTCCAGATTTGCACCGACCTGCCCTGCGCCCTGCGCGGCGCCGATAAATTCGCCGACGACCTGTGCCAGAAGCTCGGCGTCAAGCTCGGCGGAACCACGAAAGACGGCGCGTTCACCGTAGAAGCCGTGATGTGCCTCGCCGGGTGCGACAAAGCGCCCATGTTCCAGGTGCAGGACGCCGACGGCCTCCACTATCACGAGAGCGCGTCGGCGGACAAGCCGATGACGGTGGAGCAGGCGCTGGCGATTTTGGAGGGTTACAAGAACCGCAAGTAAAACGTAAAACGTAATGCGTAATTTACGTTTTACGCATTACGTTTTACTTCACGGATAACTATGGCCGAACATATCTTACTGCGCCACCGCGACATCCCCGACCTTCACCAGTTAGAGGTCTACCTGCAGCACGGGGGGTACGAGGCGTTCAAGAAGGCCGTCACCACCATGACGCCGCAGCAGGTGATTGACGAAGTGCGCAACTCGGGCCTGCGCGGCCGCGGGGGCGCGGGCTTCCCCACGGGCGTGAAATGGGGTTTCCTCACCAAAGCCTTCCCCCGCTACGTCGTCGCCAACTCCGATGAGTCCGAGCCGGGCACGTTCAAAGACCGCGAGCTCCTGGAGCGCAATCCGCACCAGTTCTTCGAGGGGCTGATGATCGCGGCCTACGCGGCGCAGGCCAACCTGGCCTATAACTACATGCGCGGCGAGTTCTGGGACATCGCCCTGCGGCTCGACACGGCGCTCGACGAACTGCGCGCGCGCGGCTTCCTCGGCCAGAACCTGTTCGGCGCGGCCTATTCGCTCGACATTCACAATCACCTGGGCGCGGGCGCCTACATCTGCGGCGAGGAGAGCGCCCTGCTCGAGTCCATCGAAGGCAAACTCGGCCAGCCGCGCTTAAAACCGCCCTTCCCCGCCGACAAGGGCCTCTACGACAAGCCGACAATCGTCAATAACACCGAGACGCTGGCGAACGTGCCGTTCATCATCGCCAAAGGCGCGGCGGAATACCGCAAGTTCGGCACGGAGAAAAGCCCCGGCGTCAAGATTTTCTGCCTGTCGGGCAGCGTCAACCGGCCGGGGAATTACGAGCTGGAGCTGGGCAAGTTCACGCTCCGCCAGCTGATTGACGACTTCGGCGGCGGCGCGCCGGGCGGCAAGAAGGTGAAGGCCATCCTCATGTCGGGCGCGTCCTCGAACGTGCTGATGGGGACGGACGACGTGCTCGACGCGCCGATGGACTACGAGACCATCCAGGCCAAAGGTGCGGCCCTCGGCTCGGCCTCGGTCATCGTCGTGGACGAGAGCGTGGACATGGCCTGGCTCACGCTCAAGACCACGCGCTTCTTCAAGCACGAGTCGTGCGGCAAATGCACGCCCTGCCGCGAAGGCACGTACTGGATGCTCAACCTGCTGGAGCGTCTCAACAAGAACGAGGCCGTGAAGGCGGACGTGGACCTGCTGAACACGGTCGCCGCGCAGATCCAGAACAAGTGCCTGTGCCCGCTGGGCGAGTTCGCCATCGCGCCGGTGCTGACCAGCCTCAAGCAGTTCCGCGCCGATTTTGACGCGCACACCAAGGACGCGGCGAAGAAACCGGCCCCGGCGGCCCGCCCGGCGCCGGGCAGACCCGCGCCCGCTAAAGCGGCGGCCCCGGCTCCGGCGGGGAGCGATTGAATCATTAGGGCAGGGGGGGAAGATTACATTCGCGCCAGTCTTGCCGGTGAGCGCGGTGAGATTGAGCAAGTCCAAATGATTGTTGAAATCATGCAGAATGCGGAGTTCGAGAACATTTGGCGCTACATCAGCCTCGTGGACATAAAAGAACACTGGCCTTTGATTTATCGGATGCTCTGGTCGCAGGTTGACAAAGACTTTTGGAGTTGGATAAACGATATCTGGGGGGGAGGCACTCTATCCCGCAGAAAAAGACCGCTTCGTCTCGACGATAAGCCGTATTTCATCTGGTGGGATAACCGCATTACAGTTAGATATTTGCACGAGGGGATTGCTGGCGATAACCGGTATAGGCGCATCGTTCACATGAGTTACATCCTCAACGATGCCGAGTTTGAAGATGTCTGGCAGTTTCTGACTGTCAACGATATTCAAAAAGAGTTCTGGCGCATCGGTTGGCGCACAAAAGGGTGGCGTGACCAGTGGAAACAACTCTTGACACTGTTGGGGCATCCTCCGGCTGAAGGTATTGACCCGGCTTGGGCGCGGGCGCATTTAGATGAGGAGTATTAGCAAGACAGATGAGGCCTTATGGCTGACCTTGTTACTTTGACAATTGACGGCGTTCAAGTCTCTGTTCCCAAAGGGACGCTGATCGTGGATGCCGCCAAGCGTATCGGCAACGACATCCCCGTGTTCTGCTACCACCCCAAGCTCAAGCCGGTGGGTATGTGCCGCATGTGCATCGTCGAAGTCGGGCGCGTGCAGTACGACCGCGCCACCAAGCAGCCCCTCCTCGACGAGCAGGGCCGGCCCAAAGTGGCCTTCGGGCCGAAGCTCGAAACAGCCTGCACCACGCCGGTCGAGGAGGGTATGGTCGTCGTCGGCGCCAGCCCCCAGGTGAAGGAAGGCCGCGACGACGTCATCGAGTTCCTGCTCACCTCCCATCCACTCGACTGCCCGGTCTGCGACAAGGGCGGCGAGTGTCCCCTGCAAAACCTGACCCTGCAGCACGGGCCGGGACAGAGCCGCTTCCTCTTCGACGAGAAGATCCATCTGGAGAAGCGCGTCCCGCTCGGTTCGCCGGACGACGCGTTGATCTACCTCGACCGCGAGCGATGTATCCAGTGCGCGCGCTGCACCCGCTTCCAGGAAGAAGTGGCCGACGACCCGGTGATCGGCTTCTACGAGCGCGGGCGGCATCTCGAGATCGTCACCTTCTCCGAGCCAGGCTTCGACTCGAAGTGGTCGGGCAACACGACCGACATCTGCCCGGTGGGCGCGCTCACCACGCGCGACTTCCGTTTTGGCGCGCGCCCGTGGGAGATGATCCCGGCGGCCTCGATCTGCCCGCACTGCCCGGTGGGCTGCAACCTGACGCTCAGCACGCGGCGCGAGGCCATGGCCGGCGGCGCGCACGTCGTCAAGCGCGTCATGCCGCGCCAGAACGAAGCCGTCAACGAAATCTGGGTTTGCGACAAAGGGCGGTTCGGCCATCATTTCGCCGCCAGCCCGGACCGCCTTACTCAGCCACTCGTCCGGAAGAATGACCAGTTACAGGAGGCGACCTGGGAAGAGGCGCTCATGCTCGTCGGGGAAAAATTCAAGGCGGCGGGGGACGGCCTCCTCGGGCTGCTGGGCGGCCGCCTCTCCAACGAAGACCTGTACGCCATCCGCAAAGTCGTGACCGAACTCGGCGGGCGCGTCAGGCTCAACTCAACCATGGGCGGCGGCGACCTGGTGAACCTCGTCGGCGCGGGGGTGGGGACGAACTTCGCCAGCCTGGGCCAGGGGACGGCGATTCTCGTCGTCGCCGCCGACCTCGAAGAAGAAGCGCCCGTGTGGTGGCTGCGCGTGAAGCAGGCCGCCGAGCACGGCGCGACGTTGATCGTCGCGCACGCTCGCCCGACGAAGACGGAGCGCTATGCGGCGCACACACTCCGCTACGAGTACGGCCACGAAGCGGCGGCGGTGCTGGGGATGCTCGTCGCCGGGTCGAGCGAGGCCGCCGATGCGTTTGCGAAGGCCGAGAACGCAGTGATCCTGTTCGGGCGCGAGGGCCTCGACTTCGCCGGTTCGTCCGCGCTCGCGCAGGCCTGCGCTAATCTGCTGATCGCCACCCAGCACTATGGCCGCGCGAACAACGGCCTCATCGCCGTCTGGCCGCACGCGAACACGCAGGGCGCGTGGGACATGGGCGTGAAGGCGCGCGATTGGTCGGCGCCGCTGACGAGCGTGACCGCCGCGTGGATCGTCGCCGCCGACCCGGTGGGCGATGGCCTCGTCCGCGCCGCCGATTTGCGGCAGTCCGGCTTCGTCGTGGTCCAGGAGCTTTTCCTCACCGAGACGGCGAAAGCCGCCGACGTCGTCCTGCCCGCCGCCGCCTGGACGGAGCGCGAAGGCACGTTCACCAGCGGCGAGCGGCGCGTCCAGCGTTTTTATCCGGCGGTCCCGGCTAAGGGCAAAGCCGATTTCCAGATTGCGGCGGAGATCGGCGCGAAGGTCGGCGTCAAACTGCCGAGGCACGCCTCGCTGGTCATGCTGGAGATTGCGAAGAACGTCCCGGCCTACGCGGGGGTGAATTATCAAATACTGGCGCAGACCGAAAAGCAATGGCCCGACGTGGGCGGCGTGGACTTGTATTACGGTGGCACGGCCTATGCGAACGAGCAGGGCCTGGGCGTGCAGTTGCAGTCGGGCGCGGAGCGGGGCGAGCCGGTCGCCCCCGGCAAAGTAGACATCCACGAGCCGAAGCGCGAGGGCCTCACGCTCGTGCCGACGACGGTGCTCTACGACCGGGGCGCGACGTTCGTGCGTTCGACGCTGATGCACCCGCGCCTGCCGCAGCCCTACGTCGAATTGAACGCCGCGGACGCGGCGGAACTGGGCGTGAAGGACGGCGATACCGTCACCGTCTCGGCGGATGGCATGACGGCGACAGTGGCGGCGCGCGTCGCGGAGCGCGGGCGTGCGCCCGAGGGCGCAGTGCTCATGCCCGCGAGCCTCGGCCCGGCGGCGCCGGTGAAGCCGACGCGCGTTACGGTTAGTAAGAGCGGATGAGTGAGCAGTAAACAGTAAGCAGTGAACAGTGATCCCCGCTGTTCACTGTTCACCGATAACTGTTCACTGGTTTTGAAGATGCCTACCTGGGATTTAATACTCGAATGGGTCATCAAGTCGGTCATCAGTTGCCTCGTGCTGATCACCGGCTTCGCCTACATGACGTTCGCCGAGCGCAAGGTGTCGGCGTTATTGCAGACCCGCCTTGGGCCGAACCGCGTCGGGCCGTGGGGGTTGCTGCAGCCACTGGCGGACGGTCTCAAGCTCATCTTCAAGGAAGAATTGATCCCGGCCGGCGCGGACAAGTTCATCTTCCTCCTCGCTCCCGTCGCCACCGTCGTGCCTGCGCTGATCATCCTCGGGGTCGTGCCATGGGGGCCGACGGTCACGTTCTCGTGCTGCGCCCTGCATTTGGCCTTTGGCGGCCAGACGCTCGACATCGGCGTCCAGTATTTCTCGCGCGCGGTCCCGCTGGGCATCACCGACTTGAACGTGGGGCTGCTGTACATCGTCTCGGTCGCCTCGATAGCGGTGTATGGCGTGGTGCTGGGCGGGTGGTCGTCGAACAACAAATACGCCCTGCTCGGCGGCCTGCGCTCCACAGCGCAGATGGTGAGCTACGAGTTGGCCCTCGGCCTGTCGCTCGTCGGCCCGATGATGCTGGCCGGTTCGATGAGCATGAACGACATCATCGCCGCGCAAAAGGACCTGGGCTGGTTCATCCTCTATCAGCCGGTCGCGGCCATTATCTTCTATCTGGCCGGCCTGGCGGAGGTCAACCGCGCGCCGTTTGACATGCCGGAGGCCGAGCAGGAGCTGACCGCCGGCTATCATACCGAATATTCGGGCATGAAGTTTGCGCTGTTCTTCATGGGCGAATACATCAAGATGATCGGGCTGAGCGCGATTTTCGCGACGCTCTTCCTCGGCGGCTGGCGCGGCCCGCTGGTGGACGACGCGCCGATCCTCGGCCTGGTCTATTTCTGGGGCAAGGTCGCCCTCTCGCTGTATCTCATGATCTGGATCCGCTCGACGCACCCGCGTTTGCGCTACGACCGGCTGATGGCGCTCGGCTGGAAGGTGCTCCTGCCGCTGGCGCTGACGAACGTGATGGTGACGGCGGCGGCGCTGGTGGATGTGACGCTGATGGGGTGGGTGATCGGCGTGCTGGCGGTGTTGGGCGTGATCGGCCTCGCCTATTATCTCAGCCGCGCCCGCGCGCGAGCAGGCCAGCCGCGCCGGGCAAGGATCTAAACGATGTTCACCGAAATCCTGCGCGGCTTGTGGACGACGTTCAAGCATAATTTTGAAGAGCCGGCGACGATCCAGTACCCGGAGGTCAAGAAGCCGGTGGCGGCGCGCTTCAAGGGCCGCCACGAGCTCAAGCGCTACGACAATGGCCTGGAGAAGTGCATCGGCTGCGCGCTGTGCGCCGCCGCGTGCCCGGCGGATGCGATCTTCGTGGAAGCCTCGGAAAACACAGACGAGGCGCGTTTCTCGCCCGGCGAACGCTACGCCAGCACTTACGAGATCAACATGCTGCGCTGCATCTTCTGCGGCTTCTGCGAGGACGCCTGCCCGACCGAGGCGATTGTGCTGGGGAGCGACTACGAACTGGCGTACACCAACCGGGCCGATTCCATTTTCACCAAAGAGATGCTCATCGTCCCCGTCCCGACCGGCGGCCGGCCCACGCCGCAGAAAGTTGAACCGGGCAAGTTCGACCGGGCGATACCGGATATGAAAGACCCGGTATGATTGCTGATTGTGGATTTCTGATTGCGGATTGGGCCAATCAAAAATCAGCAATCAGCAATCAGAAATATTATGACTCCTGAACTCATCCTCTTCTTCCTTCTGGCCGCCGTCGCCATCGGCGCAGCGTTGGGCATGTTGTTCAGCCGCAACGCGATCCACTCGGCGCTGTATCTGGTGCTGAACTTCGCCGTCGTCGCCGTGTTCTTTCTGCTGCTGGGCGCGCCGTTCATCGCCATGGTGCAGGTGACGGTGTACGCCGGCGCGATCATGGTGCTGTTCCTGTTCGTCATCATGCTCCTCGGCGCGGAAATCTTGCGCCAGCCGAGCAAAGTCCTGCCATGGCAGAGGCCGCTGACGCTGGTGTTGGGCGTCCTGTTCGTCGGCGCGGTGTTGGCCCTCCTCTCTCTCGCGCCGCGCGCCCCGGAGGCGCCGGTGGCCCTGGCGGACGACGCGCTGCGGAAATTCGGCGGCCCGCTCAACGTCGGCCAGGTGTTGTTCAGCCGCTACCTGCTCCCGTTCGAGCTGACCTCGCTCCTCCTGCTGGTGGCGATGATCGGGGCGGTGGTGCTGGTGCGTGATGAGAAAAAGCCATAAATGAACCCTATTCCGACCAGTTATTTCGTCGCCCTCTCTGCCATCCTGTTCACGCTGGGCGTGACCGGCGTGCTGGTGCGGCGCAACGCCATCATCATCTTCATGTCGGTGGAGCTGATGCTCAACTCCGCCAATCTCGTCTTCGTCGCCTTCGCGCGGCAGTTCGTGGAGCTCTCCGGGCAGATCTTCGTGTTCTTCGTGATGACGGTCGCCGCCGCCGAGGTGGCCGTGGGGCTGGCGCTGATCGTCGCCATCTTCCGCACCAAGCAGAGCATCAACGTGGACGAGATCAATCAATTGAAGGGATAGACAAGGTGCGACGCACCCGCTTCGCCCGAAGGGGCTGCGCGAGTGCGTCGCACCTGACCTGACGTAAAGGATTGACATGAATCGTCGCCGATTTTCTCCCCTGGGAATGGGATTGGGCCTCGCCGCACTCGCGGCCTTCATCCTCCCGGCGGCGGCCTGGGCCGCGCCGTTGGCCGCAGAAGGCGGCGAGGGAAGCGCCGCCGGGTTACGCTTCGCGGGCCTCGTCCCGCTCATCATCCTCTTCCCGGTCGTCGGCCTGCTCGTCAACCTGGCCTTTGGCAAACAGTTGGGCGAAGGGTGGGCCGGCTTCATCGCCTCCGCGATGGCAGGGCTGTCCTTCCTCGTCTCGGTCTTGCAGCTCGTCGCCTTGCAGGGCAATGAGTTTCACGCCGTCACCGTTCCCCTGGCCGACTGGATCACCATAGGCGAGCTGCACGTCCCGTGGGCGTTCCAGGTGGATACGCTCTCGGTGACGATGATGCTCGTCGTCACGGGCGTCGGGACGCTCATCCACATTTACGCCATCGGGTACGAGCATTCCGACGTGCGGCACAACGGCGACCCGGGGCGCTACCCGCGCTTCTTCGTCTACCTCAACCTGTTCCTCGCCGCGATGCTCATCCTCGTCGCCGCGGACAACTATTTGATGATGTTCGTCGGGTGGGAAGGCGTGGGGTTGTGCTCCTACCTGCTCATCGGCTTCTGGTTCGAGAAGGGCGAGAACCAGGTGGGCAACGCGCGGGCGGCGCGCAAGGCTTTCGTCGCCAACCGTGTCGGCGACTGGGCGATGCTGCTGGCGTTGTTCTTGATCTTCTGGAACTTCGGCTCGCTCACCTACAATGAAGTGTTCCATCACGCCGAGGAGATGAGCGCCGAGTTGATGGACGGGACGCTGGTCACGGCGATCACCCTGCTCCTGCTCGTCGGCGCGACGGGCAAATCCGCGCAGATCCCGCTCTACGTCTGGCTGCCCGATGCGATGGCCGGCCCGACGCCCGTCTCGGCGCTCATCCACGCGGCGACGATGGTGACGGCGGGCATTTACATGATCACGCGCTCGCACGCGCTCTTCGCCCTCGCGCCCTTCTCGCAGAACGTGGTCGCCCTCGTCGGCGGCGCGACGGCGCTATTTTCGGCGACGATTGCGGTCGGGCAGTTCGACATCAAGCGCGTGCTGGCGTACTCGACCATTTCGCAGCTCGGCTTTATGGTGGCGGCAGTCGGCCTCGGCGGATACGTGGCCGGGATGTTCCACCTGGTCACCCACGCCTTTTTCAAGGCGCTGCTCTTCCTCTCCTCCGGCTCGGTGATCCAGGCCGTGGAACGCGGCCAGGAACTGGCGGCCGAAGCAGCGCACGCTCACGGGGGCGGCGGGGGCGACGAGCACGTGAGTCACGCCGGTCACGCGCCCGAGGCGCACGCCGGCCACGAAGCGCACGCGGCCCGCGAAGCGCATCACGGCCCGGACCCGCAGGATATGCGCAACATGGGCGGCCTGTGGACGCGGCTCCGCGTCACGAAATGGGTGTATCTCGTCGGCGCAGTGGCTTTGGCCGGCCTCCCGCCCTTCGCCGGTTTCTTCTCGAAAGACGAAATCCTGCTCGACGCGCTCAACCACAACCGGCTGGTGTTCGTCCTGCTGCTGACGGCGGCGTTTTTCACCGCCTTCTACATGACGCGCCAGATGCTGATGGTGTTCTTTGGCCGGGCGCGCACCGAGGCGGCCCGTCACGCCGTCGAAAGCCCGTGGGTCATGACTGCGCCGCTCGTGATCCTGGCCGTGCTGTCTGTGTTTGGCGGCGGGCTGAACCTGCCCGGCGTGCACACGCTGACCGACTGGCTCGGCCACACGCTGGGCGAGCACGAAGCCGGCGAGTTCAATCTCGAGCTGGCGGTGATTGCGACGGTCCTCGCGCTCGCGGCGATTGGCCTCTCCTTCACGATTTACTGGCGCAGGCCCGAAACCGCCGAGGAGCGCGACCCGCTGCGAAGGATCATTGGCCCGGTCTTCACCGGCATGCACCGCAAGTGGTGGGTAGACGAGTTCTACGACCTGATTATCCTGCGCCCCTACGACTGGCTCGCCCGCTTTACCGCCGAGGTGATTGACTGGAACTTCTGGCACGACTGGTTCCACGACAGCCTGATTGCGCGGCTGTTCAATCTGTTCGCCGCAATGCTCTCCGACGGCGTGGACAAGGGCTTCGTGGACCCGGTCATCAGCCACTTCCCGGCCGACCTGAGCGCGGGCGTCGCCCACGTCTTCCGCCGCATGCAGACCGGCTACGTGCGCAGTTATGCGCTGGCAGTGTTTGTCGGCGTGGTGGGGGTGTTGGGATATTTTTTGATTGCTAAATGAAAGTAATTGGTAATTGGTAATTACTAATTCTCAATAGTCAGGACATCGTTCTCTATTTCTTGGTCACGACATCGTTCGCGCTCTAGTGGTCAAGTTCGCTCATGACATCGTTCGCACTTGTGAAGAATCGGCGAAGATTTGGCCTATTCAGC